>NZ_JACDCU010000311.1 GCF_013817365.1 Methylibium sp.
GCCGCGGCCCGGCCCCTCGCTGGCCGCGTCGACGCTGCCGCCGTGCAACTCGGCCAGCCGCCGCACCAGCGTCAGGCCGATGCCCAGGCCGCCCTGGGCGCGCTCGATGCCGCGCTCGCCCTGCACGAACAGGCCGAAGATGCGCGGCAGCAGCTCGGCCGTCATGCCGACGCCGTCGTCGCGCACGCACAGCAGCGCCTGGCCGCCCTCGGCACGCAGCGAGAGTTCGATATTCCCGCCGGCCGGCGTGTAGCGCAGCGCGTTGGACAGCACGTTGCTCACGATCTGCTCGAGCCGCGTCTCGTCGCCCTCGACCCAGACCGTCTGCAGGTCCGAGGCGAGCCGATGGCGCGCGGTATCGGCGTCGCCCAAAACCGCCCGGGCGGTGCGCTGCGTCAGCGCAGCGAGTTCCACCGGTCGCCGCGTGAGGGCGATCTTGCCGGTCGCCACCCGGCTGGCGTCGAGCAGGTCGTCCACCAGCCGCGTGACGTGCACGATCTGACGCCGGATCACCTCGAAGGCGCGTGCCGACGGCTCTGCGCCGGCCACGGCCGGGCCGCGCGCGGCCTTGGCCTCCAGCAGATACGCCGCATTGCTGATGGCGCCCAGCGGATTGCGCAGCTCATGGCCCAGCATCGCGAGGAACTCGTCCTTGGCGCGGTTGGCGGCGTCGGATTCGGCACGCGCCCGTTGCTCGCCTTCGAGCAGGCGCAGCCTCTCGGCGCGCGCCTCGCGCTCCTCGGTGATGTCGCGCACCTCGATCACGGTACCCACCGCCGTGCCGTGCTCGCGGATCGGGCTCGCGGTGTAGGCCACCGGATAGAAACGTCCGGACCTGTGCACGAACACGTCCTCGCCCTGCTGGCGGTCGTTCTCGGGGAAAGCGCGGTCGATGGCGCAGTCCTCGATCGGGTAAGGGCTGCCGTCGGGGTGGGTGTGGTGAATCATGTCGTGCAGAGCCCGGCCCCGCGCCTCGGCCAGCGTGTAGCCGGTCATCCGCTCGGCGGCCGGATTCATGAACACGCAGTGCTGGCGGGCATCCATCATGAACAGCGCGCCGGTGGCGTTGTCGGTGAGCGCGGCGAGCCGACGGCGCACGTCGTCTCGCGCGTGCACCGCGTCTGCGGCATCGTGCAGCGCCTGATCGAGATCGCCCGCTTCGGTGATGCGCATGGGAGTGCGCGGGCGCGTCGGGAGCGGGCCTGCGCGTGAGAGGCGGCGGGCCTGTGCGGCCAGCTCGGCGAACGGCCGCGCGATGCCGCGGCCGAACCCGCGCGCCAGCAGCAGCGCCAGCGCCAACGCGAGGGCCGCGCCGGCGCTCGCGAAGCCGAGGGCACGCCAGGCCCCAGCCTGAACGTCGGCGACAGGGATGCCGGTGGCAACCGTCCAGCCACTGAAGGCGGAGCGGTAGAACGGCGTGTAGACGGGTTGCCCGTCGTGCGTCTTGCCGCGGACGATTCCCTGATCGGCGCCGGTCAGTCCCTCGCGCAGATAGCGGGACGCGGGTTGACCCACGTGCTTCTCCGGGTCGATGGTTCGCGCCACGATGGTCTTGTCGGCGTCCAGGATCGCGGCCGTCCAGTCCGGCGGCATGCCCTGGGCCGCGAGCAGGCGCTGCATCGGCTGCACGCTCACCACCGCCGTCAGCACGTAGCGGAGCATGCCGTCCGCCATCACGGGCAGCCGTACCGAAAACACCGACGAGCGGGTGTAGCCGCCCTGCACGAGCGTACCGACCTGCGGCTGGCCGGTGCGCAGCACCGCGTCGAAGCTTTTGCGCTCCTGGATCGGCGCGATCGGGCTGCCGAAGGGCACGAGCGCATCGACGACGCGCTCGCCCGACGGCAATGCGAGGTTGATGTTCGACCACGGCTCCCTCGAGGCGGTGGTACGGACGAGGTGCGCGTGGAACTCCGCCAGATCGTTGGAAAGCAGGCTTCCGTCGTCGGCCAGCGCACGAAGCGATTCGACTGAAATCCGCAGTTCGGCATCGACCGCGCTGGCCAACGCCTGCACCCGGTCGCGGGCTCCGCGCTCGAAAGTGGCGCGCTCTCGGTTCACCAGCAGCCACGACAGGGCCACCACCAGCGCCAGCATCGGCAGCACGGTGCCGAGCGTCATGCGCAGCAGGTGCGCACGCAGTCGACGGGGCCGCACTGCGTTCGGTGTCTCGTCCAGGCTCGCGTTGCCGCTTGCAGCCGAACCCGCGCCCTGGCTCACACGTCCGTGCGGATCAGCGGGCCCGTTCACGCGGGCGGTGCCTCGCCCAGCAGCGCCTGCAGCGCCTCCAGCGCCGCCGGCTTGACGAGGTGGTGGTCAAAGACGCTGTCGCGCGTGCGTTCGCGGTCCTTGGCCTGGCCCCAGCCGGTCAACGCCACCAGCTTGAGCGCGTCGCCACCGGGCATCGCGCGCAGCGGCGCGCCACCTCGTATCCGTCCATGCCGGGCATGCCGATGTCGAGCAGCACCACGCCCGGGCGGTGCGTTTGCACGGCGGCCAGCGCGGCCGGGCCGTCGTGAACCACCTTCACGCTGGCGCCCATGAACTCAAGCAGCACGCCCAGGCTGTCGGCCGCATCGACGTTGTCGTCGACGACCAGCACGCGCTGCGCGGAGGGCGTGGCCGCGGCGCTGTCCGCATTCGCTGCTTCGGCCTGCAGACCGGCCGGCGCCAGCGGCAGGCGCACCGTGAACTCTGCGCCGTGGCCCGGCCCGGCGCTGGCCGCCTCGACGCTTCCGCCGTGCATGCCGACGAGGCTCTTGACCAGCGACAAGCCGATGCCCAGGCCGCCCTGCGAGCGGCCGCGGTCGCGGTCGATCTGCGTGAACAGGTCGAACACCCGCGGCAGCATGTCGGCCGCGATGCCGATGCCGGTGTCGCGCACCGTCACCAGCGCCTGGTCGTTCTCGCGCCGCGCAGCGAGCTCGATGCGCCCGCCGGCGTCGGTGTACTTGGCGGCGTTGTTGAGCAGGTTGGCGAACACCTGCGCCAGGCGCACGGCATCGGCGTCGAGCAGCATCGATTCCTCGCCGATGTGCTGCTCGAGCCGCAGGTCGGCGGCCTCGATGAGCGGGCGGCTGGTCTCCACCGCGCCGCGCAGCACCTCGGCCAGCTGCACCGGCGCGCGCCGCAGGTCGATCTTGCCGCCGGTGATGCGCGAGACCTCGAGCAGGTCGTCGACCAGCCGCACCATGTGGTCGATCTGCCGCTGCATCATGGCGTGCACGCGGCCCGCCGTTTCCGGCGCATGCGTGATCTGCAGGATGTGCACCGCGTTGCGCAGCGGCGCGAGCGGGTTGCGCAGCTCGTGGGCCAGGGTGGCGAGGAATTCGTCCTTGCGGCGGTCGGCCGCCTGCAGCGCCTGCTGGGCGTTGCGCAGCTCGTCGATGTCGACGCTGCCGGCGATCCATTCGGTGATGTCGCCGGTGGCCTCGTTGCGGAGCGCGACGGCGCGGCTCAGGGTCCAGCGCCACACGCCGTCGTGGCGGCGCATGCGCACCTCGGCCTCGTAGGGCTCGCCGGTGGCGAGCGAGCGCTGCCAGGCGGCGCGCACGCGGTCGCGGTCGTCGGGTGGATGAGCTCGTAGCGCCGCGCGGCCAGCAGGAGCTCGGCGCTGCCCGCAAACTCGGCGGCATGTCGGTTGACCCAGACCGCCGTGCCGGTCGGGTCGAAGCTGAACACGCTGTGCGGCAGCGAATCGGCCACGCGGCGGAAGCGCTGCTCGCTGGCGCGCAGCGCCTGCTCGCCGAGCTTGTGCGCGTCGATGTCGGTGGAGGTGCCGTACCAGCGCACGATGCGCCCCGCGGCATCGCGGCTGGGCAGCGCGCGGGTGAGAAACCAGCGGTACCGGCCGGTGCGGGCGCGGCGAAGGCGGAATTCGGCGGTGAGCGTCGTGCCGGCGTCGACGGCCTGCTGCCATTGCTGCAGCAACCCGGCCATGTCGTCGGGGTGCACCGCATCCTGAAGGTTGGCCGCCTGCGCATCGCTTTGCCCGGTGTACTCGCTCCACTGCCGGTTCACGAACGAGGTGCGGCCGTCGGCTTCGGTCACGTAGACGATCTGCGGCATGGCGTCGGCAAGCACGCGGAACTCGCGCTCGCTCTCGCGCAGCGCGCGCACGGCATGGGCGCGTTCCACCGTCTCCCAGCAGCGGTTGACGACCAGCCGGAGCAGCTCGACCTCGTCGCCGCTCCAGGCACGTGGCACACCCTGGTGCAGCGCCAGCGTGGCGACCATCGCGCCGTTGCGCAACAGGGCACGCTCACCGCCGCGGCGATGCCGGCCGCCTGCCAGCCGGCCAGCGAGTCGCCCACGCGGGAGTCTTCGGCCGCGTCGGACACCAGCAGCGCCTGGCCGGCCTGCTGCGGGGCGATCACCGCGACGCCGAAATCGTGCAGGCGCAGGCGCCCGTCGATCCGCGCCACGCCCTCGCGGCAGTAGGCGCCCTCGATCCGGACGTGCTCGCCGTCGGCCTCGACCAAGGCGAAGACGCAACGGTCGGCGCCGAAGTGCTCGCCGATCAGGCGTGAATTCACGGCGACCACTTCGTCGGCGTCGTCCAGCGCGCGCGTGGCGTCGTCCAGCGCCACCAGCAGGCGGTTGCGCTCGTCGCTGGCGCGCAGCGCCTCCTGCAGCAGACGGCTGGCGAGCACGTCGCGGAAATAAAAAGCCAGCCCGCCGCCCGTCACCGGGTAGACGTTGACCTCGAACCACACGCCGAGCGGTTCGTAGCGGTCGTCCACCCGCATCGAGACGCGCTCGCGCATGGCGCGCCGGTACGTCGCCTCGAAGGAGTGGCCGGCCAGGCCCGGGAACAACTCCCAGATCGTGCGGCCGAACATGTCCTTGCGCCTGATCGACACCAGGCGTTCCGCGGCGCTGTTGGCGTAGGTGACCACCCAGTCTGCATCGCAGGCGACAAAGCCCTCGGTCACGCTTTCCAGCACGTTCTCGGTTTCTGCACGCAGCGCGGCCTCGCGCTCGGCGCGCTCGCGGAGCACGCGCTTGAAGTCGACGGGCATCACC
>NZ_JACDCU010000312.1 GCF_013817365.1 Methylibium sp.
TCGCTGTCGGTGTTGAGGTGGCGCCGGTCGATCGCGAACAGCTCCGTTCGCAGCGCGTGCGCGTTGGTCAGGTTGCCGTTGTGCACCAACACCAGGCCGAACGGCGCGTTCACATAGAACGGCTGCGCTTCCTCCTCGTTGTAGGCATTGCCCGCGGTCGGGTAGCGCACCTGTCCCAAGCCCACGGTGCCCGGCAGGCCGCGCATGTCGCGGGTGCGGAACACGTCGCGCACCATGCCGCGCGCCTTGTGCATGAAGAACTTCGTGCCTTTTGCATCCGGCCCGGCCGTGACGATCCCCGCCGCGTCCTGGCCACGGTGCTGCAGCAGCAGCAGCGCGTCGTAGATCAGTTGATTTACCGGCGCCTTGGAGATCACACCGACGATGCCACACATGCCATTGATCCCTTCAACGATCCATCAGGCCGGCAGATGCCGTGCCACTTCGTCCGGCAGCAGTGGCAGCAAACCGGACAGCACTTCGCGCAAGCCGGCCGCGCTGTGCGAGTCGCGCCACGTTGCAGACTCGGCCAGCGGCGTCAGGTTCACTGCCGTCGCCACCACGAGGCCGATCAGGCCGCCGCGCAACAAGCCGAAGACCGCGCCGAGCACGCGGTCCAGCGGGTTCAGCGGCGAAGCCTGCACCAGTTTCTTGAGCAGCCATGACAACAGATTCCACACGATCAGCGTGCCGATGAAGACCGCCGCGAACGACACCGCCAGGTTGAGTCCCGAGCCGGGCGTGCCGACCGGAATGGCGGGCGCCAGCAACCGACCGAACGCATTTGCGGCCACATAGGCCAAAACCCAGCCCAGCAGTGACATCACTTCATACATCAAACCCCGCACCACGCCGACGACGACTGACAGCACAACTAAGGAAAAAAAGGCCCAGTCTATCCAGCTCACGCCGGCGAATGCGGGGCTCACAAGGTCAGCACGGCAGGCTGAAGACCCGCCTGCTTCAGCCGCGCTGCGGCGCGATCCGCCTCGCCGCGCTCGCCGTAAGGACCGACGCGCACCCGGATGCGCTTGCCGGCCGCCGTCTCGACAACCTGCGTGTAAGTCTTGAGGCCCAGCTTCTCTACGCGCTGACGCACCTGACGCGCCGAAGTCGCCTCGCTGAATGCGCCGACCTGGACGACGAAGCGGCCGGCGTCCTCGCGCGGCGCCGCAGGCTGGACCGCGGCGGTCGATTTGCCTTGCAGAGCAGCCAGCGCGCGGGCCTCCTCGTTCGCCTTGAGCGGCGCAGTCGCAGGAGCTGGTTTGCGGGCCGGTCCCGTCTCGGCTGCAGGAGCAGATGGCTTCTCGGCAATGCGATTGATCGCCACGGGAGCCGGCGTTGCGACCGGCGAAGCGGCGACTTCGCGATCTGTATCGGCAGCGCCATCAACGATGACCTCCTCCGTGTTCGCCGCCGGCCCAGCGGAAGTGTCGGGCGCCGGCTTGGTTACCGCGGAGGCGGCGGCGGCCTGGGGCTCGGACATCTCCATCGTGATGTCGGGCGGCAAGGGCCGAGGGCTGGTATCGAACAGCAGCGGAAAGCCGACCACGCCAGCTGCCACCAGCACCACAGCGCCGATCAGGCGACGCCGTGCTCGCAGCCGGGCCGCATCGACCGACATAGGGTCCGAGGCGGCGGCGACGGCGGCCTTGCGTTGCAGGAAGGACAGCAGGCCCATGCGGAAAGATCTCTTCTCGGAGCGTGAAAGCGTAGATCGCTGAGACGGCCTGCTGCGAGGCCGCATTTTTTCGCGATTGAGTGCGGGCCAAACGGCGGCGGTGGTCTTGAGGACTGCAGCAGCTTCAAACGAGGTGCTTGGCGGCGCGACGCGCCAGCCCGTGCTCGAGCACGCCACCGACCGTGTAGAAGGATCCGAACACGACGATTCTACCCGTGGGGTCAGTCTGTTCGAGGGCTTCGAGAAGGGCCGCTCGGGGCGAGTCATGAAGGCTCGCCTGTACACCCGGTGGCAGCGGCGCTGCCCCCGCAGACCGTCGACGCAGCGCTTGCTCGTAGAACGCCTGAAGCTCGAGTGCGGTCGCGCCGCGGGGTGTCGGCAGGTCGGTGAAATGCCAAGCATCCACGAGCGGCAGCATCCGCGCAATCATGGCTTCGATGTCCTTGTCCCTCATCGCGCCGAACACCACGCGCGTCCCGGGATAAAAGCCCATCTGATCGAGGTTTTCGGCCAACGTAGCCACGGCGTGCGGGTTGTGCGCCACATCGAGCACGAGGGTCGGCTCGCCCGGAACGATCTGGAAGCGCCCGGGCAACTCGACCATCGCCAATCCATTGCGCACGGCCTGGGCCGTCACCGGCAGACGCGGGCGCATGGCCTCCAGCGCGGCCAGCACGCCCGAGGCGTTGAGCAATTGGTTGGCACCACGCAGCGCCGGATAGGCCAGCCCGTTGTGGCGCCGAGTGCGCCCGGCCCACGCCCACTGCTGTTTGTCGCCGCTGTAGTTGAAGTCCTGCCCGAAGCGCCACAGGTCGGCGCCGATCTCTCGTGCGCGGTCGATCACGCTTTGCGGCGGCACCGGATCGCTGACGATGGCCGGACGACCGGTGCGCAGGATGCCGGCTTTTTCCGCACCGATCGACTCGCGATCCGGGCCGAGGTAGTCCATGTGGTCGAGGTCGATGCTGGTCAGGATCGCGCAATCGGTGTCGATCGCGTTGACGGCGTCGAGCCGGCCGCCCAGGCCCACCTCCAGCACCACCGCATCGAGCCCCAGCTGGCTCATGTGCCGCAGGATCGCCAGTGTTGTGAACTCGAAGTAGGTCAGGGTCTCGCCTTGGCGTGCCCCTTCGACCGCCTCGAAATGCGGCATCAGTGCGGCGGCCTCGACGATTGCACCGTCAACGCGGCAGCGCTCCTCGAAGTGCACCAGGTGCGGCGAGGTGTACACCCCGACCCGCCAGCCCGACTGCATCAGGATCGCCTCGAGCATCGCGCAGGTCGAGCCCTTGCCGTTGGTGCCGGCCACGGTGAACACTGGGCAGCTGAAACCCAGACCGAGTCGCTCACTCACGCGCTGCACTCTCTCGAGCGTGAGATCGATGGTCGTGGGATGCAGGCGCTCGCAGTGGGCCAGCCACTCGGCCAAGCTGGACGGTGTCGTCATGGAGTCGATGTTAGGCGGCGCAAGGCGCGGCAATCGGCCCCAGGAAGCACAAGGGCGGCTCGAGCCGCCCTTTCCTCACCCGGCCGCTCTGAGGAGGAAACGTCAGGCCACTGCGTCCGCGCTCTGTCGCTGCAGCATGGCAAGCAGTCGCGAGATTCTGGCGCGCAGCTCGCGCCGGTCGGCGATCATGTCTAGCGCACCCTTGCCGATGAGGAACTCGCTGCGCTGAAAGCCTTCGGGCAGCTTTTCGCGCACGGTGTTCTCGATCACCCGTGGGCCGGCAAAGCCGATCAGCGCCCTCGGCTCGGCGATCACCACATCGCCCATGAAAGCAAAGCCGGCCGACACGCCGCCCATGGTGGGATCGGTCAGCACGCTGATGTAGGGCAACCGGGCCTTGGCCAGGCGGGTCAGCGAGGCATTGGTCTTGGCCATCTGCATAAGCGACAGCAGACCTTCCTGCATGCGCGCGCCGCCCGTGGCGGTGAAGCAGATGAAGGCTGTCTTCTGTTCGATCGCGGTCTCGACGCCGCGCACAAACCGCTCGCCGACCACGGAGCCCATCGAGCCGCCCATGAACTCGAACTCGAAAGCCGCGACCACCACCGGCATGCTGAGCACCGCGCCGCCCATCACCACCAGTGCGTCGGTCTCGCCGGTGGCCTCCATCGCCTGCTTGAGGCGTTCGGGGTACTTCTTGCTGTCCTTGAATTTCAGCGGATCGACCGGCAACACCTCCTGGGCGATCTCGTAGCGGCCCTCGGGATCGAGAAAGCTGTCGAGCCGAAGGCGCGCACCGATGCGGTGATGGTGGTTGCACTTCGGACAGACGTTGCAGTTCTGCTCGAGGTCGGTCTTGTAGAGCACCGTTTCGCAAGACGGACATTTGATCCACAAACCTTCCGGCACCGAACGGCGCTCGGACGGATCGGTCGGCTGAATCTTCGGCGGCAGCAGTTTTTCGAGCCAGCTCATCTGCTCACTCCTTGGTTTGTTCGTCGAGCGCCGCACGAATGGTGGCGATGAACCCGCCCGCAGCCGCGGCGACGGCTTCGCGCGGCTGCACTTCCAGCAACTGCACCAGGCGAGAACCGATCACCACCGCGTCGGCCACTGCACCCAGCGCCTTCGCAGTTGCCGCGTCGCGGATGCCGAAGCCCACCCCGACCGGCACGCTCACGTGCTGGCGTATGCGTGGCAGCATCTGCGCCACCGCGGCGGTGTCCAGGTGACCAGCGCCGGTCACGCCCTTGAGCGACACATAGTAGACATAGCCGCTCGCGATGCGGCCCACCTCCTTCATGCGCCGTTCGGTCGAGGTCGGCGCGAGCAAGAAGATCGGGTCGAGCCTGGCGCCCTGCAGCATTGCGGCGAAACCTTCGCATTCCTCGGGTGGATAGTCCACCACCAGAACGCCGTCAACGCCGGCGTCTTTGGCGTCGGTCACGAAGCGGTCCAGGCCGTAACGCTCGAGCGGGTTGGCATAGCCCATCAACACCACGGGCGTGCCGTCGTCGCAATCCCGAAAACCGCGCACTGCCTGCAACACCTGCGACATGCCGATGCCCTTGGCGAGCGCGCGCTCGGAGGCTTTCTGGATCACCGGACCGTCGGCCATCGGATCGGAGAATGGCACGCCGAGTTCGATGACGTCGGCACCGCAGTGCGCCATGGCCAGCATGATGTCGACCGTCGCGTCAGCGTACGGATCACCGGCCGTGATGTAGGGAATGAGCGCGGTGCGTCCTTGCGCCTTGAGCGTCTCGAAAGTCGCTTGGATGCGGCTCATCGCTGCACCTCGACCACCGCCTGCGCACCCTTGACTGTCTGACCACGGCACGACGGCCGGCAATAGAAATCGGCGCCGGACAGGTCGGCCACCGTACCGA
>NZ_JACDCU010000313.1 GCF_013817365.1 Methylibium sp.
GCGGCCAACCGGGTCAGGTCGGGAACGAAGCAGCCCTAACCGTTAGCTCTCAGTGCCGGGGTCGGGCTCGTCACCCTTTTCCCTCCCGTCGTCACCCGCCACTCGCCTGCCTGAAGGCCATCACGGCTTGGTTGCGCAAGGTGCGCAGCAGCGAAAGCTCTTTTTCGCTGAGCACGATGGCACCGGCCTCGGCCTTGTCGGCGTAGATCAACCCGACCGGCGCGCCTTTCACGAGCAGTGGCAACAGCAGGAAGGCCGGCGCGTCGACGCTGGCGGTGTACCAGGCCGGCAGCCGCGCTCGCATGCTCGCCGTGGTGGCGTCGCCGATCAGCGTGTCGGCACCCTTGATGCACACGGCGCTGAACAGGTCCGCCGGCGCTCCCGGCACGGGCCGGGTGCCCACGCGAAAGGCAGCGCGCAGCGAGTCGTCACCCTCGCCGAGCATGAAGCGGCCGATGAGCGCGCCGCTCTTCGCGTCGCGCAGGCAGAACAGCACCCGTCGAAACCCCAACGCCCTGTAGATCGTCTCGAGGATCATGCGCAGCACTTCGCCCAGCTTCACGTCCTCGACCATGCTGTTGGTGATGTCCTGGATTCCCGCGGCGAGCACGCCGGCCGGGTCTGCTGCAGCGGCGCGGTCGCGACCTTTCGCCACGGCGAGCACCAGCGTCGATTCGCAGCCACTGGGGCCGAGGGCCACGTCGGAGATCGTGTCGGGCGCATCCGCAGCTGCGTGCCCCGTGCCGCCGACCGCGGATGTCGGCGCACGGGCCGCATCGCGCGGTGCCATCAACCGCTCGGCGGGTGCGCCGGGGCGCAACACGATCTCCAGGCCCGAGGCGAGTTCGGTGAGGCGCACGCGTGAGCGCGCGACCGCGCCGAGGACGTCGGGCGCCGGCACACCGAGCACGCGCGCATAACGAGCCCCGACCTCGGCGAGACGCCTGGCGCCTTCCTCGGGTTCATGCTGGAGCAAGGTGTCGGCCATGTCGTTGGCGGCGGTAGCGACCCAGCGCAGCCGCTCGGCCAGGGCCTGCGGCGGCTGGGCGGGCGCCACACCGCCGGCGCCCTGCATGCAGCGCTGCAGCGTCTCGGGCAGGCCCCAGTGACGCGCCACGCCGAGGCCGAGTTCCTCGTAGCTCAGGCCGAGCACCGATTGCGATGCGCGTGCTTCCGGTACCGGAACCTTCGGGTTATCGCGCGCCGGCACCACGCCGGGATGGACCAGCCGGCGCACCTGCTCGGCCTCCTCGGGGAAATAAAACTCCGCCAGCAAGCGGCCGAGGTTGCGGAACATGGCGCCGAGAAAGGCTTCCTCGACCGCACCAGGCTGCGACATCGAGCCCGGACACAGCTCCTCGGCCAGGGTGCCGGCCAGCAGGGCTCGCAGGAACTCCTGCTTGATCTGCTGGGCATGCAGCTTGTCGTTCATGTGCTCGACGAGCACCAGCGACAAGGCCAGGTTGCGCACGCCGGCGAAGCCCATCAACGCAACCGCTCGCGACACCGTGCTGATGCTGCCACCGGCTTGCGAGTAATGCGCGGTGTTGACCAGTCGCAGCAGTTTGTGTGTGAGCGCCACGTCCTTGAGGATCTCGCCGGCCAGGCTGGAAAGGCTTTCGTTCTCGGATGCGGCGACGCGCTGGATGCGCGCGACTGAATCCGACAGCGCCGGGAAGTCGGTCTTGTGGCGCATGCGGCGCAGCAGGAAGTCGAGTGCGCCGGCCTTGGTCTTGCTGCTGCCGCCGTCGCCGGAAGTTCTTGCGTCGGCCGCTGGCGTCAGCCAAAGGCGCAGTGCATCGCGCAGCTCGGCCGCGTCGGCGTAGCGGCGCACGGGGTCGCGCGCCAGCGCACGTTGAATCACTCCGCGCAACGCGTCGTCCACCGGCTGCGGCATCTGTGCCGGAAGGGCAAGGTCGGTCTCGACAATGCGCTTGCGCACCGCCGGCACCTCGGTATCGTCGACCAGCGGATGGCCCAACATCAGCTCGGCCAGCAACAGGCCGAGCGCGAACACATCGACCGCTGTGGTCGGCACCGCGCCGCGCAGCGTTTCGGGTGCCGCATAACGCGGCGTGCCCACGGCGACCGCAGCGACGCCACTTCTGACCGCGATGCCGAAGTCGGTGACCCGCGCCCGGCCGGCGGCATCGATCAGCAGATTGGAGGGCTTGATGTCGCGGTGCACCAGGCCGGCGGCATGCGCCTGGGCCAGTGCGTCGAGCACACCGAGCAGCCACTCGACCGCTTCGCGCGGCGCAAAGGGACCGCGGGCAAGCAGGTGACGGTCGAGCGACGCGCCGCTGATGTACTCGAACACGAGGTAGGGCTGCGCATCGGCGCCGCTGCCCTGCACGTCGGCCTCGAACACGGCGACGATGTGCGGATGGTTGAGTGCCGCGACATGGCGTGCTTCGGCCAGCCAGTCGCCCAGGTTCGAGCCGGCTTGTGGCGTCATCAGCTTGAGCGCCACGTCGCGCGCCAGGCGCGGGTCGTGCGCCAGCCACACCGTCGCCTGCGAGCCGCGGCCGATCACGCGCTCGAGTTCGAAGCGGCCGACGCGCTGGGGTGCGCGTGGCGGGCTGGAGGTCGCTGCCATGAGGCGGGTCTCGGGGAAAGTAGATTTCAGGATGAACGCTCGGCGGCCTGCGTTTCGGCGCCGACCGCGCGCCGCGCCTTTTGCAAGGCATCGCTCAGTTCTCCGGGGGCGAGTACCAGGGCGCGCACATAGCGCTGGGTGACGCGGGCCAGCGCCGATGCGGCCTGTGCCGGTGGCGCTGCTGCCGCGGCGACCGCCTCTGCAGCGGCGCTGCCGAGCAGCCGCACCATGTCGCGGCGGTCGTCCGGGACGCGCACCGGCGCCTCCAGCGAAGCACGGCGCAGCGAAACGAGGACGTGCTCGTCGAGCCCCCAGTGGCGCGCCACCGCGACCGCCAGGGTGTCGAGATCCACGCCGATGACAGCGCAGGCGGCGGCCGAAGCGGGCATGCCGCGTGCGCCCTCGCCCGGATCGATGAGGCGGGCAATCTGCTCGGCCTCGTCGGGGAAGTGATAGCGCAACAGCAAACCGCCCAGGTGCTGCAGCAAAGCGATCAGGAAGACAGCCTCGCCGTCCATGTCGGCGGGACACAGCTCGCGCGCCACATGCGCGGCCATTCGCGCTTCGCGCAGGCTCACGGACAAGGCATGCGCGGGCGCGGCGCCGAGCGGTCCCGGCCAGGCCCGCAGCCCGGCCGCTGCACGGCGCAGGCCTTGAATGCCGATGAGCTGCACCGCACGGCGCACGGTGGTCACCGTGCCGAAGCCCTGTTCCGAGCTGGCCGCTAGATGGGCGGTATTGACTTGGCGCAACAGCTCGAAGGCCAGCGCCGGGTCCTGCACGATCAGCTCCGTCATCTCGGCGATGCGCTGCTGCTCCATCGCAGCGATCTCCGACACGCGCGAGAGCAGGCCCGGCAGCGCCGGCAGGTGGCCGACGCTCGAGAGCCGGTCGAGCAACAGTGAGAGAACGCCTTCACTGCCGGCCTGCGCATCGATCCAGCCTTGCAGGGCGCGCTCGAGACTGCGCGCGCCGAGATAGCGTGTGCGCGGCTCACTCGCCGTGGCCCGGTTGCAGATGGCGCGCAGCGCATCGGATACCGGCTGCGGCGTGCTCCAGCCCAAGCGCACGATCTCGCGCTCCAGACGCTGCACCGCCGTGGCCGTGTCGGCCTCGTCGAGCGCGGGCCGGCCGGCAAGCAGCCGGTGCAGCAGCAGCCCGCAGGCGAGCAGATCGCGCTCATGGGCGGCACGCTGGCTGCGCAGGGCGACGGTGCTGCCGACGGTGGGCGCGGGGGCGGCCGCGTCGGCCTGTGCGGATTGCGCGGCGTTCGCATCGGCGCCGGCGCTCATCAGCAGCGCGCGGCCCTGCGCGTCGATCAGCACGCTGGCCACGCCGATGTCGCCGTGCGAGAGCCCGGCCTCGTGCGCGAACGCCAGCCCGTGCAGCACGTCGCACAGCCACTGCGCCGACTGGGCCGGCGTCGGTGGCGGGCCGGCGACCAGGTGTTCGGCCAGGGTGATACCTGCCGCGCGCGGTGAAGCAACGAAGGGCCACCGTTCTTCGAGGCCGATCTCGGCGACCGTCACCAGTTGCGGATGACTGAGCCGCGCCGCATCGCGCGCGCCTTGCAGCCAGGCACGCAGCGACGCTGCGTCGGCGGGCTGCTGGCGCGGCAGGCTGATGTAGGCCTCGCGGCCATCCGCGGCCTGCGCCAGCCACAACATGCCGCGGCTGCTCTTGGCCAGGAGGCGCACAAGCGCGTAGCGGCCGATGCGGCGGCTGCCCGGCATGCCGGCAGGCAGCGGCCGGCCGGCCGACGCGGCGTCAGGCGGGTTGGGCGGAGAAGAAGGCATGGACCGGGAAGGAGACGGGGCGCGCGTTTCGATGCCGCCATTGGAGCGCGAGCAGGAGAGCGGCGAAGGCCTGAACTGTGCCGGCAAGGCGGGTCACTTCTGGCAGCGGCGGCGGGCGCTTCCTATACTGCCCCGCTCATCTGTAGCGCTGGAGTCGCCCGACATGAAGATCGCCCTGCTGGGCACCGGCCTGATGGGCCTGCCGATGGCACGCCGGCTGTGCGCCGCCGGCTTCGAGCTCACCGTGTGGAACCGCACGCGCGCGCGCGCCGAGCCTGTGCTTGCCGATGGTGCACGGATCGCTGCCAGCGCGGCCGAAGCGGTGCGCGGCGCCGAAGCGGTGGTCACCATGCTCGAACACGGCGACGCGGTGCACGACGTGCTGTTCGCGCAGGGCGTGGCCGACGCCCTCTCGCCCGGCGCGCTGCTCGTGGACATGAGCTCCATCAAACCCGAGGAGGCCCGCGGCCACGCCGCGGCGCTGGCCGAGCGCGGCGCGGCTCACCTCGATGCGCCGGTCTCGGGCGGCAGCTTCGGCGCCGCGGAAGGCTCGCTCGCCATCATGGCGGGCGGCGAGAAAAGCGATTTC
>NZ_JACDCU010000314.1 GCF_013817365.1 Methylibium sp.
TGCCGCTGTCGATGCAGAGCAAGCTGCTGCGTTCGATCCAGGAGCGCTCGGTGCGCCCGGTCGGCGCCACGCAGGAGTTGCCGCTGGACGTGCGCATCGTCAGCGCGACGCACAAGAACCTCGCCGCCGAGGTGCAGGCCGGGGGCTTTCGCCAGGATCTTTACTACCGGCTCAACGTGATCCAGATTCGCGTGCCCGCGCTGCGCGAGCGGCTCGAGGATCTGCCGGCAATCTGCCAGCAAGTGCTCGAGCGCATCGCCGCCGATGCGGGCGTCGGCCCGCCGCCGCAGCTCACGCGTGAGGCGCTGGCCTATTTGATGCGCTATCCCTTCGGCGGCAATGTGCGCGAGCTCGAGAACCTGCTGCACCGCGCGGTGGCGTTGTCCGACGGCGAAGCGATCGACGTGGCCGACCTTGGTTTGCCGGAGTCGGTCTTCGGTGATATCGACGGCGGCGAGCCTGCGGTACGCAAACCCGAGCCGCCGGCGAGTCAGGCGCCTGAGGTGCCGGCCGCGACGCTGCCGGCGCCCCTGCCCGACGACCTGGCCGTCTATCTCGACGGCGTGGAGCGCGACATCCTCGTGCGCGCGCTGGAGCGTTACCGCTTCAACCGCACGGCGGCCGGTGCCAGCCTGGGCTTGTCGCTTCGCCAGATGCGCTACCGCATGGCGCGCCTGGGCGTGCAGGTGGCCGAGCACGGTTTTGCGGTGGAGGCACTCGCCGAGCCGGTCGAAGCCGACGATACGCAGCGTCGCAGCCGCGAGGGCGCGTGAGCGGCGCGTCGACCTGGCAGCTCGGCTGGTGGTCCGGTGCGCGCCGCATCGGCTCGCCCAACCACGGCCCGAGGCCGGCCGGAATGGAAATCAACCTGGCGCTGATCCACTCGATCAGCCTGCCGCCCGGCGTGTACGGCGGTGACGAGATCGAGCGCTTGTTCACCAACCGCCTCGACTGGAACGCGCACCCCTACTTCGAGCAGATCCGCGGCTTCGAGGTGTCCTCGCATTTCGTGATCCGCCGCGACGGCGAATCGCTGCAATTCGTTTCGGTCCGTGACCGGGCCTGGCATGCCGGGCGGTCGGTCTGGCGGGGGCGCGAAAACTGCAACGACTACTCGGTGGGTATCGAGTTCGAAGGCATGGAAGGCGAGTCCTTCGAGGCGGCGCAGTATGCGAGCCTCGTGCGGCTGCTGAAGGCGCTGGCGACCGAGCTGCCCCTGGCTGAAGTGGTCGGCCATGAACACGTCGCGCCAGGGCGCAAGTGCGATCCCGGCGCGGGCTTCGATTGGAAGCGCCTGCAAACGCAGACCGGTTGGGCCGAGCGATTTTTCCCTGCTGCGTTTGCGTCGCCAGCGGCTTGAGCCACGCTGCAAGCAAGCGGGTTCGACGCTCACCGCAGCGCCGCAAAGGCGCAGTGGTGTCGAGCAATCGAGGGCCGGTGTCTGCCGCCTTTCCTACGCCGCTTTTCGCCGCGTGTGAACTCCGTGTAAAACACTACCGCTAGCGCTTGTCGCTCCAGCAAACGCTAGATATAGTGTCCCGAGATGCTATTCTTCAACGCCTGATTCAAGCGCTTGCGCACTGGTTCGTTGTGCAAGAAGCCCTCGTGAAAAGCCCTCCTGTGCTTTCCTCCACGAAAGTGCGCCGCAGCTTGCGGCGCGGCGCTCGCCAAGCGGCCAAGGCACGGCGTGCGGCTGCAAATTCCTTGCGGCTGGCACAGCGTGCGGCCTACTCGAGACACGGCCCCTGCATCTGCTAGACCTTACCTTTTGCCAGCCAGATCCGCGTTGCTTCGCACCGCCGCGCATCGTCTGCGCTGATCGCCCGATCCATGTTCCACCCCGACAAGAACCGAAAGGCATTCCTCATGCAAACAGTCAGCTCCAGCGCTTCGCCGTCGCCTTCCGCCGGTGGCACCGGCTCGGGTGCCGGCACCAGCCCTGCGTCCGGCGCACGGCCGCTGGCCGGCGGCAATTCCGCCTACGCCGGCTACCAGATCATTCGCCGCAACGGCGCGGTGGTGGCGTTCGAGCCGAACAAGATTGCGGTCGCGCTGATGAAGGCTTTCCTCGCAGTGCATGGCACGCAGGGCGCGGCCTCGGCCAGCGTGCGCGAAACGGTCGATGCGCTGACCGAGTCGGTGGTGCGGGCCATGCTGCGCTCGCGGCCCAGCGGCGGCAGCTTTCACATCGAAGATATCCAGGACGCGGTCGAACTGGGCTTGATGCGCGGCGGCCATCACGAGGTGGCGCGCGCCTATGTGCTGTACCGCGAGCGCCGCGCGCAGGAGCGCAGCAAGCAGGGCGAACTGCCGGTGGCCGCTGCGAGCGCCCTGCATGTGCTCGACCGCGGACAGCGCGTGCCGCTCGACATGGGTCGGCTCGCCGCGCTGGTCGAGTCGGCGTGTGCCGGCCTCGGCGCCGAAGTGCGCGCCGCGCCGATCCTGGCCGAGACGCAGCGCAACCTCTACGACGGCGTGCCGATCGACGAGGTCTACAAGGCGGCGATCCTGGCCGCGCGCACGCTGATCGAGAAGGACCCGGCCTACACCCGCGCCACCGCGCGGCTGCTGCTGCACACGATCCGCCGCGAGATCCTCGGCGGCGAGGTCCTGCAGGAAGAAATGACCGAGCGCTACGCCGAGTACTTCCCGGACTTCATCAAGAAGGGCGTGCAAGCCGAACTGCTTGACGAACGCCTGCAGCAGTACGACCTCAAGCGCTTGGGCGCAGCGCTGCAGCCCGAGCGCGACCTGCAGTTCGACTATCTCGGCCTGCAGACCCTCTACGACCGCTACTTCCTTCACCTGCACAAAGCGCGCATCGAACTCCCGCAGGCCTTCTTCATGCGCGTGGCCATGGGACTGGCATTGGGCGAGATCGACCGCGAGGCGCGCGCAATCGAGTTTTACGAGGTGCTGTCGCGCTTCGACTTCATGTCGAGCACGCCCACGCTGTTCAACGCCGGCACGCGCCGCTCGCAATTGTCGAGCTGCTACCTCACCACGGTGGCTGACGACCTCGACGGTATCTACGAGGCCATCAAGGAAAACGCACTGCTCTCCAAATTTGCAGGCGGCCTGGGCAACGACTGGACGCCGGTGCGTGCGCTGGGCAGCCACATCAAGGGCACCAACGGCGAAAGCCAGGGGGTCGTGCCTTTCCTGAAGGTGGTCAACGACACGGCGGTCGCGGTCAACCAGGGCGGCAAGCGCAAGGGCGCGGTCTGCGCCTACCTGGAAACCTGGCACCTAGACATCGAGGAGTTCCTCGACCTGCGCAAGAACACCGGCGATGACCGGCGCCGCACGCCGGACATGAACACCGCCAACTGGATCCCCGACCTGTTCATGAAGCGGGTGCTTGAAAACGGCAACTGGACCTTGTTCTCGCCGGCCAACTGCCCGGACCTGCACGACAAGTTCGGCAGCGCTTTCGAGCAGGCCTACACCGCCTACGAAGACAAGGCCGCCCGTGGCGAGATCAAGCTCTTCAAGACGCTGCGCGCCTCGGACCTGTGGCGCAAGATGCTCTCGATGCTGTTCGAGACCGGCCATCCCTGGATCACCTTCAAGGACGCCTGCAACGTGCGCTCGCCGCAGCAGCACGTGGGCGTGGTGCATTCGTCCAATCTGTGCACCGAGATCACGCTCAACACCAATGCCAGCGAGATCGCCGTGTGCAACCTCGGCTCGGTGAACCTCGCACAGCACCTCGTGCAGGGGGAGAACGGCATGGAGATCGACCACGCCAAGCTGAAGAAGACCGTCGCGACCGCGATGCGCATGCTCGACAACGTGATCGACATCAACTACTACGCCGTCAAGAAGGCGCGCGACTCCAACCTGCGCCACCGCCCGGTCGGCCTGGGCGTGATGGGTTTTCAGGACAGCCTCTACCAGTTGCGCATTCCTTACGCCTCGCAGGCTGCCGTGGACTACGCCGACCGCTCGATGGAGGCGGTTTGCTACTACGCCTACTGGGCTTCGACCGAGATGGCGCAGGAGCGCGGCCGCTATTCCAGCTACACGGGCTCGCTGTGGGATCGCGGCATCCTTCCGATCGATTCGCTCGACATGCTGGCCAAGGAGCGCGGCACGCTCGCGGGCCAGAACACCACCCTGGTGGAGGTCGACCGCTCGAGCACGCTCGACTGGAACCTGCTGCGCGAGCGCATCAAGTCGCACGGCATGCGCAACTCCAACTGCGTGGCGATTGCGCCCACGGCGACCATCTCCAACATCATCGGCGTGGATGCCTCCATCGAGCCCTCGTTCTCCAATCTCTCCGTCAAGAACAACCTGTCGGGCGACTTCACCATCATCAACGAATACCTGGTGCGAGACCTCAAGCAGCAGGGCCTGTGGGACGACGTGATGGTGATGGACCTCAAGCACTTCGACGGTTCGCTGCGCCGCATCGACCGCGTCTCGGAGGAGCTGAAGTCGCTGTACGCCACTGCCTTCGAGGTCGAGCCGAAGTGGCTGGTCGAGGCCGCGGCGCGGCGCCAGAAGTGGATCGACCAGGCGCAGTCGCTCAACATCTACATGGCCGGCGCCTCGGGCAAGAAGCTCGACGACACCTACAAGCTGGCTTGGCAGCGCGGCCTCAAGACCACCTACTACCTGCGCACCATGGGTGCGACGCATGCGGAGAAATCCACGGTGAAATCGGGTCAGCTCAACGCGGTGTCGAGCGGCACAGGCGCGAGCGACAGTGCTGCGACGTCGGGCGCCGAGCTGGCGCAGTTCGAGGCCGCCGTGCCTGCGACCGACATGAAGGTCTGTCTGATCGACAACCCCGACTGCGAGGCTTGTCAGTGATCCGACGCACGGTGCGTTGCGCGTTGCAGGGAGTGTCAGAAATTCTGTGTGTGAGGCGCTGTGAGACTTGTCCACGGCGGCGGGCGTCGCTTGCGACGAACGACCGACGCGGTGGGCAAGTCGGTGGTCGCATGTTACGCGGCCGTCTTCGTGAA
>NZ_JACDCU010000315.1 GCF_013817365.1 Methylibium sp.
GGTGCCGACGGCACTGCTGCCGAGCCAGGGCGTGCGCTGGGCGCGGTAGACGATGACAGTGCAGACGCCATCTTGAGTGACGGTGCGCTGAGTCTGACGCTGCTTCGGGTTCAACGAGCAGGGCCATGTCGATACCGTCAGCGCGACGGGTCGCGGTCGCAGCATCGGCGGCGCGGTGGTGACCACGCCCTGGCAAGGCCGTTGGTGGCGCTATGAACGCCGCGACGGGATGCTGGTGCCGACCGAAGGCGAGGTGGCGTGGTTGCTGCCAGATGGGCCGAGGGCCTATTGGCGCGGCCACTTGGAGCAGATCCGCTACGACGTCGGGCCCGTCCGCTCACGCCCGAGTCCCGGCTGAGCACGCCGGGTGGTCAACGCCGCCGAGCTACGCAAAGTTCTTCGTTGACGCCCGCTCATCCACATTCAATTGCAACCACAACTCCAGCAACGCCAGATGCCACAACTTGCTGCCCTGGATGCGGGTGAACCAGGCCTCGGGTGCCGCGAGGAGCTTTTCCACATAGGGACGCTGATAGAGGCCGCGCTGGATGCACGCGTCGGAATCGAGGATGCCTCGCATGAGCGCCAAGAACTCGCCGCTCACGTGTTTGAGCACGGGGACCGGGAAATAGCCTTTGGGTCGGTCGATCACCGCATCCGAGATCAGGCCCCGGGCCATCGCCTTGAGTGGGAACTTGCCGCCTTGTTCGAGCTTGAGCTCCGGTGGCATGCGCGCCACCAGTTCCACCAGTTCGTGGTCGAGGAAGGGCACGCGCGATTCCAGGCCCCAGGCCATCGCCATGTTGTCGACCCGCTTGACGGGATCGTCCACCACCAGCGTGGTGGCGTCGAAACGCAGAACCTGATCGATGAAGGTGTCGGCCTGTGGTTGCGACAGTGCCCGCGCCACCAGATCGGCGGTCACGTCGGGTAAGTGATAGGCCGGACTGACCATCTCGAGGTATTCGGCATGGTCGCGGTCGAAGTAGTGGGCTCTAAAGCGCTCCAGCGCAGAGCCCTCGGTGGCTGCCATCCGGGGGTACCAGAAATACCCGCCGAACACCTCGTCCGCGCCCTGCCCGCAAAGCACCACCTTCACCTGTTTGGACACACGCTCGCCCAGCAGATAGAACGCAATCACGTCCTGGCTCACCATCGGCTCGGCCATCTGCCGCACCGCTTCTGGCAACCGGCGCAAGACCTCGTCGTAGGGAATCAGATACTTGTGGTGCCGGGTCTTGAACTGCCGTGCCACCTGGTCCGAGAACTCGAACTCATCGGCCTTTTCGGTGTCTTCGCCCGGGGTTTCGAAACCCATCGAGAAGGTCTGAAGATCGTTGACATGATCGGCCAGCAGACCCACCAGCAAGCTCGAGTCCAGACCGCCGGACAGCAGCACGCCGACGGGTACATCGGCAGCCAGGCGGTGGCGTTCCACGGCCCGCGAGAGCACCTCGCGGGTGGCGCTCAGCCAGTCGGCTTCGGGCATCGCTTGCGCCGGGCGCGTGGCGTCCAGCGACCAGTAGATGCTCTCGCCCACTTGGCCGGCGGGCGTGACGGTCATCGTGGCGGCCGGGGGCAACTTGCTCACGCCTGCGAGGATGGTGCGCGGCGCCGGCACCACGGCGTGCAGGGTGAAATGATGATGCAGCGCGACCTTGTCGATGCCCGTGTCCACGCCGCCGGCCGCCAGCAGGGCCTGCAGGCTCGAGGCGAAGCGCAGGCGCGACCCGTCGAGCGAGTAATAGAGCGGCTTGATGCCGAAACGGTCGCGCGCCAGGAACAGTCGCCCAGCGCGCATATCCCACACTGCAAAGGCGAACATGCCGAACAAGCGCTGCACACAATGCTCGCCCCAGGCGTGGTAGGCCTTGAGGATGACTTCGCTGTCGCTTTCGGAGAAGAACCGGTAGCCCTTGGCCACCAGTTCCGCGCGGAGTTCCTTGTAGTTGTAAATGGTGCCGTTGAAAACCAGCACCGACTGCAGCTCCGCGTCGACCATGGGCTGATCGGCGCTGGCCGTCAGGTCGATGATCGCCAGGCGGCGGTGGGCAAAGCCGAGCGGGCCGTCGCTGAACGTCCCGGCATGGTCCGGGCCGCGGCGCGCAATCTTGTCCGACATCCGCTGCACAGCGGACATGTCGGCCGGCGAACCATCGAATCGCAATTCACCGCAGATGCCACACATGCCGGGGCCCCGATGCGTCAGGAGGCGTTGGCGACAGCGTCGCCGAACACGAGGGCGCGCACCTGCGCCCACTGCGCTTCGGTCGGTGCGGCTTCGGCGTCGATCGCGTGGGCAGCGTGCAAGTCCAGCAACCCTCGGGCGTCGAATACCAGCCAACTGCAGGTCTCGTTGACGATGGCCTGCGGCCGGCCGCAGGCCAGCCGCAGGTACCAGTCGACGAGCATGAAGCGGTGGTTGGCGAGCTCGCCCGCGGCGGCCTCGCCGCGGGCGAGTGCGACGTAGCGTTCCTGGGCGAGCGGCTGCACACCGTTCTCGTCGAGCAGGAACAAGCGGCTTTCATGCTGAGCCGGCATGCAGCCTTTCGACGTCCATCCGGCATGCCCGTCGGCCGGCCCTTCATACACCGGCGCGAAGCCGCCGCCGGGGGTTCGAAAGTTCGTGGTCTGGCCCTGGTAGAGGCGTGCCGCCACCCACTGCACGCTGCCTTCATAAACGTAGTCGCGTAGGTCGAACTTCAGCACCTGCGCCGGTTCCTGGCCTGAGACGACCCGGCCGCCGGGCGTTACCAGCGCCTGCGCGACATAGCCGCCGGCCAGGATCTCTTGCCAGACCCGCTGGGTGAGCTTGTCGCCGCGGTAGGCCGCGCGGCCACCGAACCCGGCGAAGGGCTTGAAGAACAAGCGTCGGCGTTCGCGCCAGAGCCGATCGGCATGTTGCGGCTCGACCGTCTCGGTCGAGGGTATGCCGGCCACCAGCACGTCTTGCGTGGCCTGGGGCACCCCCAGTGCCAGTAGCCGCTTCGGATCGCCGAGCAACGCAAGGTTGCGCTTGTCGGCGTACAAGGCATGTGCCTGCGGATGCGGTGTGAGCACCATGGCGTGCTGGAGGTAGGCCTCGAGCAGCGTGGCGCTGGCGGGCGCGTCGAGCGCAAAGTCCGTCAGGCGGTTGTAGACCAGATCAATGGCGAGCTCGCCGTGCCAGAGCACGCCGCCGCGCAAGCTGAACTCGGCCGGGCCGGCGATCACCGCCTGCAGGCCGTGGCGCTGGAACAGTTGCTGGAACAGCACGAACTCGGGGTACAGGTACTGCTGCTCGGGTGTCTCGTCGACGATGGCGATGCTGCGCAGCGGCCGCTCATGGCCGCATAGGGACCACTCGCGGCGAAACATCGACAGGATGCTGTCTTCGAGCGCACCGCCCGTGGCCGGTGGTGGCAGCAGATCGTGCACCTCCGGGCAGCATGCGCGTTGCGCTCGCGCCAGCACGGCGTTGAGCATCGCACCGCCCGCGTTGGTGTTGATCTCGATGAGCCCGAAGCCGCCCTCGGTGACATGAAAGTCATACCCGAAGAAGACGCCCTTCGCGCCCCCCGGGTCATGCCGAGAAATGGCCGGCGACCGGGCCAGGACCTCCGCGCGGTAGGCCGGCAACGCAACGACCGATTCGACGGCCTTCACCACGTTCGCCATGCGCTCGATGTGGGCGTGCGACACGAAGACGGGGCGCGTAGCGAACAGGTACGGACAGCGTTGCCGCACCAGGTCGAACAGGCCCGGCTGTCCGATCTCCGATTCCATAGCCCTCTGAAGCGCGTCGGTGTCGAGGCTGACACAGAAGCACTCGCTGTTGAGCGCCTCGATCGACACATCGTCGAGCGACGCGGGGGCCACAAGAGCCGCTGGGAGGGATGGCAAGGGCTGGATCATTGGACGATTCCTTCGTTCAGCGCCAGCGCAGCGACACCGCCGCGCGTGTCGGAGTCGATCGGCAGCGCTGACGCGGCGCGCGGCAGCAGCGGGGGTCCGCGAATTCCATGAACTGTTGCGACGATGCCCGATTCGCTCGATGCGAGGCTTGCGCTGGCGCAAAGTCCGGCCGCCGCGCTGGGCGCAAGCTGTGGCGATGCATCCTGAGTTTCACTGCGAGCGCTGTCCCCGGCAGCCGCCCGAAAAGACGAGCGCCATGATTGGCGGACCCACATGACGAACGACGTGGTCTTTCTGCTCGACGTCGACAACACGCTGCTCGACAACGACCGCATCATCGTCGATCTGCGGCGCCACCTCGAGCGCGAATTCGGCGCCGTCAGTGCCGAGCGCTACTGGGCGATTTTCGAACAGCTGCGCAGCGAGCTCGGCTATGCCGACTACCTCGGCGCATTGCAACGCTACCGCTCGCACGCCGCAGGCGACGGCCCCGACGAGCAGCGGCTGCTGCTGATGTCGAGCTTTCTCGTCGACTACCCGTTCGCCGAGCGCGTCTATCCCCGCGCGCTCGCTGCCATCGACCGCTTGGGCAGCTTCGGCCCGACGGTGATCCTCTCCGACGGCGACGTCGTGTTCCAGCCACGCAAGGTGCAGCGATCGGGGCTGTGGGACGCCGTCTGCGGCCGCGTTCTGATCTACATCCACAAGGAGCAGATGCTGGACGCGGTGCAGCGCCACTACCCGGCCCGCCACTACGTCATTGTCGACGACAAGCTGCGCATCCTCGCGGCCATGAAAGACGTGTTGCAGGAGCGCCTCACGACGGTCTTCCCGCGTCAGGGCCACTACGCCTTCGACCCGGTCAGCATCGCCCAATACCCGGCGGCGGACTTCACGGTCGAACACATCGGCGATCTGGCTGATTTCGATGTCGCAAAGCTGCTCGACGAACCCTAGTGCAGTGCGCGTGATGTTCTAGAACTTATTCGTGCCGGCATACTCCAATCGCCCAGGAGGCTGGAGCGATGCGGGTTGCCAAGACGATTGAGCTGGACGAGCACACCGAGCGGGAACTGCGAG
>NZ_JACDCU010000031.1 GCF_013817365.1 Methylibium sp.
CGCGAGCAGGGCTACAGCGGCTCGGCAGAGTACGACACCATCGAGGCGGTGAAGGCGGCAGTGCGCGTGCCGGTGGTTGCCAACGGCGACATCGACACGTCGGAAAAGGCCCGCGCGGTGCTTGCCGCAACCGGCGCCGACGCGCTGATGATCGGCCGCGCGGCGCAGGGCCGGCCGTGGATCTTTCGCGAGATCAGCCACTTCCTGGCCACCGGAGAACACCTGCCCGCGCCGCGCACGCTCGAGGTGAAGGCCTGGCTGCTCGAGCACCTGCAGGATCACTACGGCTTGTACGGCGAGTTCACCGGCGTGCGCACCGCGCGCAAGCACATCGGCTGGGCGGTACGGGCGCTGCCGGGCGGCGAGCTGTTCCGCGCCCGCATGAACACGCTGGAAAACTGCGAAGCGCAACTCGCCGCGGTCACCGACTTCTTCGATGCGTTGGCTGCGGAACACTCGAGGCTGCCGCAAGCCGGCGCCGCGGATGACAGCCGCTTCGGGCCCGAACAGGAACGGCAGGCCGCATGAATTCGCAGGACCGCCCAGACGAAAAATTCCCGCGCGGCAGGACAGCGCAAAGCGCCAGGGTGCACCTATGAGCAAGAAGCAGATCGACGCCTGCATCCGCGAGAGCCTGGACACCTACTTCAAGGACCTGCGCGGCGCCGAGCCGCATTCGGTCTACGACATGGTGATCCAGGTGGTCGAAAAGCCCCTGCTCGACGTGGTGATGCAGCGCGCCGACGGCAACCAGTCTCGCGCGGCCGAATGGCTGGGCATCAACCGCAACACGCTGCGCCGCAAGCTCGTGGAGCACAAGCTCGTCAAATGATCCGCCGAGAGGCGATCGCCTTCCCCGAAGATCCCTCATGTCTGTGCTGACCGCCCTGATTTCCGTTTCCGACAAGACCGGCATCGTCGACTTCGCTCGCGCGCTGCATGCACTGGACATCCGGCTGCTGTCCACGGGCGGCACTGCCAGGCTCCTGCAGGACGCCGGCCTGCCGGTCACCGAAGTCGCCGAGCACACCGGTTTCCCCGAAATGCTCGACGGCCGCGTCAAGACCCTGCACCCCGCCATCCACGGCGGCCTGCTGGCGCGTCGCGACCACCCCGCGCACATGGCCTCGCTGGCGGAACACGGCATCGCGGCGATCGACCTGCTGGTGGTCAACCTCTATCCCTTCGAGGCCACCGTCGCCAAGCCCGGCTGCACGCTCGAAGACGCGATCGAGAACATCGACATCGGCGGTCCGGCGATGGTGCGCTCGGCCGCCAAGAACTGGCAGGACGTGGCGGTGCTGACCGATGCCGCGCAATACGACGGCGTGCTGGCCGAGCTGCAACGCGACGGCCGCGTCGCCAGGGCGACTCGCTTCGCGCTCGCCGTCGCCGCCTTCAACCGCATCAGCAACTACGACGCCGCGATCAGCGACCACTTGTCCTCGCTGCAACTCGGCGAAGAGGACGAGCGCGAACCGCGGCGCAACGCGTTCCCGGCGCAGAGCAACGGCCGCTTCGTCAAGCTGCAGGACCTGCGCTACGGCGAGAACCCGCACCAGGTTGCGGCCTTCTACCGCGACCTTTACCCGGCCCCCGGCTCGCTGGTCACCGCCACGCAGTTGCAGGGCAAGGAGCTCTCCTACAACAACATCGCCGATGCGGATGCGGCCTGGGAGTGCGTGAAGTCTTTCGATGCTGCCGGCGACGGCCCGGCCTGCGTGATCGTCAAGCACGCCAACCCGTGCGGCGCGGCACTCGGCGCAGATGCCGCCGAAGCCTACGCCAAGGCTTTCAAGACCGACCCGACCTCCGCCTTCGGCGGCATCATCGCCTTCAACGTGCCGCTCGGTGCCGCCGCGGCCGAGCAGGTCGCGAAGCAGTTTGTCGAAGTCGTCATTGCGCCGGCCTACAGCGACGAAGCGCGCGCGTTGCTCGCCGCAAAGGCCAACACCCGCGTGTTGCAGATCTCGCTGGACGGTGTGAAGCACGGTGCACCGGACGCCTGGTCGCGGGGCCTCAACGCGCACGACGTGAAGCGCGTCGGCTCGGGCCTACTGATCCAGAGCGCCGACAACCACGCAATTGCCGCTGCGGACCTCGAGCTCGTGACCCAGCGCGCGCCGACCGAAGCGCAGACGGCCGACCTGCTGTTCGCCTGGAAGATCGCCAAGTTCGTGAAGAGCAATGCCATCGTGTTCTGCGGGGGCGGCATGACCCTGGGCGTGGGCGCCGGCCAGATGAGCCGCATCGACAGCGCGCGCATCGCCGGCATCAAGGCGGCCAACGCCGGCCTCTCGCTGCAGGGTTCGGTGGTGGCGAGCGACGCCTTCTTTCCTTTCCGCGACGGCCTGGACGTGCTGGCCGACGCCGGCTGCGCATGCATCATCCAGCCGGGCGGCAGCCTGCGCGACGGCGAGGTCGTCAAGGCCGCTGACGAGCGCGGCATCGCGATGCTACTGACCGGCGTGCGTCACTTCCGCCATTGAAATGACCACCCCCAGCTCACTGCGTTCGCGGCCCCCGAGGGGCGCTCAGCCGGCTCGGGAGCGGCCCAGCGCCGGCTGAAATGACCACCCCCAGCTCACTGCGTTCGCGGCCCCCGAGGGGCGCTCAGCCGGGAGCGGCCCAGCGCCGGCTGTGAAAGGCACGGTGGGCTCTTTCGACCGCGTGACGCCACTGTGCTTCGCCGTGCCCGTGTTCTTCCATTCGGTGCGCTGGTATTGCGACCGCAGCGCCTGAGCCGCATGCGCATCCTCGGCATCGATCCTGGACTCAGAACCACCGGCTTCGGCTTGGTCGATGTCGACGGCGCACGGCTGCACTACGTGGCCAGCGGCACCATCGAGACCGATGCGCTACCCACTGGTGACCTGCCCGGGCGGGTGAAGATCCTGTTCGAGGGGGTGCGCGAAGTGATGGCGCGTTGGGAGCCGCAGTGCGCGGCCGTCGAGTTGGTGTTCGTCAACGTCAATCCGCAGGCCACCTTGCTGCTGGGCCAGGCACGCGGGGCAGCTCTAGCCGCCTTGGTCGTCGGCGGCCTGCCGGTCGCCGAGTACACCGCCTTGCAAATGAAGAAGGCGGTGGTCGGCCATGGTCTGGCGCGCAAGGAGCAGATCCAGGCGATGGTCGCGCGCCTGCTCGCTCTGCCGGCAGTCCCTGGGAAGGACGCGGCCGACGCGCTCGGCATCGCGGTGTGCCACGCGCACGCCGCCCGCTCGTTCGCCGTCATCGACAGGGCGACCGAGCGCACGCGCAAGACGCGAGGCCAGTACAAGGGCGGGCGGGTTTACTGAGTCAGTATTCGGGACTTGTCGACTCGCCCTCAACTTGCCAGGCGCTTTGTCAGCGCGACCCGCTCGAACGCGGCCGCCGCGCACTCAGCCGCCGGACATTGCCTCGTGCCTAGAGGCGAGCGACAAAGCCACGCTGCGCCGTTCAGCGCTTCGGCTCAGCCGCCTGCGGACCGACCGCCTTGAGCGCCGCTTCCATTTCTTCCGGGCTGATCAGGTTGTCGTTGTTGGTGTCGATCGCGGACCAGTCGCGCGTTTCGCCGCCCGCTGCGGCCATCTCGCCTCCGGCGGCGGCGCCGGTGCTCGAGCCCTGCGCACTGCCATCACGGTTGCGGTCATGCTGGCGCTGCGCGTTGGCGTCCATGCTCTCGACAGTCGGTGCCGCACCCGGCTGGAGGTCATCGCGCGAAGGCACGACTTGGGTCTGGTCGGCCTTGTTGGTGCTGGTCTGGCCAGCGGCAGTGCCGGCACCGTCACCGGCACCGCCACCCTTGCGATCGGGGTCATGTTGGCGCTGGGCGTTGTCGTCCATGCTCCGGACGGTCGGCGCAGCGCCCGGCTGAAGGTCTCCGCGCGCAGGCACGACCTGCGTGCTGTCGGCCTTGTTGGTGCTGGTTTCACCGGTGGTCTTGTCGGCGGCGACCGCGCTGCTTGCGACGAAGGAGCCGGCGACCAGAGCGGCGCCGACCAGGGTGTTGATGCGATTCATGGAGCTTCCTTTGTTTGCCGGCTGCTTCCCGAGGGCGCGAGCCGGCGGTTGAAAGATGCCTCAGCCTGCGCTTCGCGAACGACCCGGCAATGGTCAATGCGCCGTTGCGCCAGCGTGCTGCGACAACCGAACCCCCGACGCTCGAGTGAGCGTTGCTTGTTGTTCTCCACACCGTTGTGCGGTGATCAGTACCCGTCGATCGATGCGACCGGTGGATCCACATTAGGTCAGGGCTACGCGTGCCACCGTGCGCTGGCTGACGCCCGACTGAACGCAAATCGATGTGCCACCGCAGCAAAGCCGGCCTGACAGCCGGAGCCACCCCCTAGTTGCTCCCATGTGGAACAAGTGCATGCCGGGAACGGTGACGACCCTGCGGTCAAGCGAGTCATGGGCGGTGGCGGGCGCGCTCCTTAACATAGGCCTATCCGGTCATGGCCGACCCGCGGCGCGGCGCATTTGTTCGCCGCGATCCAACCGGCCGACCGAGCCCCCAGGAGAGCTTGCGCAATGGCGACCTATCCCGCTGCCCGCCCGGCAGCCCGCGATGCCCGGGCGACCGGCTTCGGCCACGTCGCCACCAGCGCGCTGCTGCCGCCCGATCCGGGCCACCTCGAAGCCATCGTGCAGTCGCACGAGCGCTGCGGCAGCCTGGGCATCAGCCCGATCCGCGCACCCGACCACACGCCGCTGGTCCGCATCGACCTGGCGGTGGCACGAGAGCGCAACCGGCGCCTGTCGGCGCACTCGGTGCCGGTGATGGAAATGCTGCTCGAGCAGATCCTCGCGACGCAAAGCATGGTGCTGCTGACCGACGTGCAGGGCACGGTACTGCACTCGATCGGCCACGACGACTTTCTCGCGCGCGCCGCCAAGGTGGCGCTGGCGCCGGGCGTGAACTGGAGCGAACAGAACAAGGGCACCAACGCGATAGGCACCTCGCTGGTCACCGAGAACGCGACGCTCGTGCATGCCGACGAGCACTTCATGCACGCCAACCATTTCCTGACCTGCACCGCCGCGCCGATCTTCGATCCGCGCGGCAACGTAGTGGGCGTGCTCGACGTCACCGGCGATCACCACTCCTTCCACTCCCACACCATGGGGCTGGTGAAGATGTCGGCGCGCATGATCCAGAACCACTGGCTGATGGAGGATTCGCGACAGGCGCTGCGGCTGCACTTCCACGGCCGGCTCGAATACCTCGGCACGCTAATGGAAGGCGTGGTCGCCGTCGGCCCCGACGGCAAGCTGCACGGCGCCAACCGCGCCGCGCTCGACCACCTCGGCATGTCGGGTGCGGCGCTGCGCATGAACACGCTGAGCGCGCTGTTCGGCGTGACGCTGGCCACGCTGGTCGATCACTTCAGCGCCTCGCTCGCCGGCCCGCTTGCGCTGCGCCTGCCGGACGGCCGGCAGGTGCACGCCACGGCGCGCTTCAACTGGCCCGGCTGGTATCGCCTGGGCAGCGCAGGCGAAAGCGACCTGCCGGCATCGGCGCAAGCCGCCGCGCAGGTCGCGGTCGCCGAAGGAACGCCGCGCGACACCACGCCCGCCGCCCCGCTCTCCCAGCCCGGCCTGCGTCAGTTGCAGACCGGCGACGCACAGATGGACGCGGTGGTCGAGCGCGTCAAGCGCGTGCTCGACCGCGACATCGCCGTGCTGATCCAGGGCGAAACCGGCAGCGGCAAGGAAGTGCTGGCGCGCGCCATCCACCAGGCCGGAAAGCGTGCCGACGGGCCTTTCGTGGCGGTGAACTGCGCGTCGATCCCCGAGAGCCTGATCGAGTCCGAATTGTTCGGCTTTGAGGAAGGCGTCTTTACCGGCGCACGCCGCAAGGGCGCACCCGGCAAGGTGATGCAGGCCCACGGCGGCACGCTCTTTCTCGACGAGATCGGCGACATGTCGCTGCCGCTGCAGGCGCGACTGCTGCGACTGCTGCAGGAGCGCGAAGTCACGCCGCTCGGCAGCAACCGCGCGGCGACCGTCGATGTGTCGGTCATCAGCGCCACGCACCGGCCGCTGCACGAGATGATGGACGCGCAGCGCTTCCGCGAAGACCTGTACTACCGCCTCAACGGCCTGGTGCTGCGGCTGCCGCCGCTGCGCGAGCGCAGCGACCTGATGGTGCTGGCCGACAAGCTGCTCAGGCGCGAATGCCGCGGCCGGCTGCCGCGCCTGGACGAAGAGGTGCTGCAGTTGATGCAGGGCTACCGCTGGCCGGGCAACATCCGCCAGCTCGCCACGGTGCTGCGCACGGCCGCGGCCATGGTCGGCGACGAAGGGGTGATCGCCGTGCAGCATCTGTCGGAAGATTTCCTGTACGACGCCCGGCGCACGGTCGAGCCCGCAGCCGTGGCGCCCGCGCCTTCCAGCGAAGCCGAACCGGTGGCGGTCAGCGCGACCAGCGCCGAACCGGTGGGCGGGCCGCGCACGCTGCAGCAGCTCGAGCTCGACACCGTCAAGCGCGCGCTCGAAGAGGCCGGCGGCAACATCTCGGTCGCGGCGCGCCGGCTCGGCGTGAGCCGCAACACCATTTACCGCAAGCTCTACTGGCCTCGCGGCGCTGGACGATGAACCGCGGCGCGGGCATCGCCGCGCCGATCGATCGGCGGCGGGTCGACACTGCCGCGCCGCCCGCCGCCGGCGAGCGACAACACCGGCGGTGAACGACTCGGCGAGGCCGTGACGAGAGGCACGCTTGCCTGCGTGTCCTCGCGGGCCTGCACCTCTCGCTCGCACCATCGCCCCTCAGAATCGGTGCGCGCTGGACCCGGTCGTGCACGCACGACTTCAAGGGAAGCATTGCCGCCGAACTCGCACGGCTTGATGGGACTTACGGTGATTGACGGCCGATCGACACAACTCGAAGCGGCGCACAGGCTGCGCGTCGATGGGGCTCTGCCGCCCGACGAGGCGACACGGCCGCCTGGGCGATCCGCGACCGCCCGACGCGCCGCGGTGTTCCCGGCCGAACACAAGGCCGAAAGCACTGCCGCCACGGTGCTGCTGGTTCACGGCGGGCCGCCCGAGCCGGGCGCCTTGCTCGCGCTGCAACTGCGGGCCGGGGGCTACAAGACCGTCCAGGCCGGCAGCAACGCCCACCATGTCGTCGCGCTGCTGTCCGAAGAAGCGTACGACGTCTTGCTGATCGACATCCGCGCGTCCGAATGTTCGGTGTTCGGGTTCGATCTCGCCCGCAGCTTGAGGACTTCTCTTTCAGAGACGGAACTGCCCGTCCTGTTTCTTGCGACAGCGGGCATCGACGATGTCCGCGCTCGAGCACTGGCTGCGGGCGCGAACGACTTCATCTGCCTGCCCATGGAGCCCACCGAGCTCTTGCTGCGAGTCAGGAACCTGGCCGCTCTGAGCCGTCTGCATAGAGCGCATCAGCGAATCGAACGAGCGCTCGAGCGGGAAGTCGCCCTTCCCCGGGCCAAGCTCGAAACCCTGATCGAGAGCGGTTTGATGATCTCGATGGAGCGCGACCGCTCCAAGCTCTTGCGCCACCTTCTCACCGAAGGGCAACGACTGCTGAACTGCGATTGCGGCACGATGTATCTCGTGACCGAAGAGAAGTCGCTGCGCTTCGCATTGCGCACGAAGGAGGACGATCTTCCCTCGCTCCAGATTCCCCTGCACGACCCGATCAGCGGTCGTCCGAACGAAAGCTACGTGTCGGTTCACGTTGCGCTGCGCAACCGGTCGGTCCTGATCGACGACGTCTACCAGGAGACACGCTTCGACCTGACGGGCACCCGCAAATTCGACGCTGCCAGCGGCTACCGGACGGTCTCCATGCTCACCGTGCCCATGGCGCCTCGCGGCGGCGAGGTGATCGGCGTGCTGCAGTTCATCAACGCCATCGATGCCGAGACCGGCGCAATCGTTCCGTTTCCGGCGGAGCAGGTGAGCCTGGTGGAAGCACTGGCCGCTCAGGCGGCCGTCGCGCTGGACAACCTGAATCTGGTGGAGTCGCAAAAGCGCCTGATCGAAAGCATCATTCGCGTGATCGCCACCGCCATCGATGCCAAGAGTCCCTACACGGGACGGCATTGCGAACGCGTTCCGGAACTGGCCTTCATGCTCGCCGCGGCGGCTTGCGAGTCGAGCGAGGGCTCCCTGGCCGCGTTCGCCTTCAAGAACGAGGACGAATGGCAGGAATTTCGCATCGGGGCATGGCTGCACGATTGCGGCAAGGTCACCACACCCGAGTACGTCATCGACAAGGCGACGAAGCTGGAGATGATCTACAACCGCATTCACGAGGTGCGGATGCGGTTCGAGGTGCTCCTGCGCGAGCTCGAGATCGGCCGCCTCGAGGCCCTCCTCCAGGGCAAAGCGGCGGACGAGGTGCGTTCGCACTACGAGGAGCGAAGGGCGGCCTTGTTCGACGATTTCGCATTCGTCGCGGACTGCAACGTGGGGGTCGAGGCGATGGACGCGTCGCGCCTGGACCGGCTGAAGCGAATCGGACAGACCCCCTGGATGCGCCACTTCGACGACCGGTTGGGCTTGTCACTCATCGAAGCAGAGCGGCTTCGAAGCGAGCCGCCTTCGGCATTGCCCGCTGCCGAGTTCCTGCTGGCCGACCGGCCCCGGGACATCGTGCCGCGGGCGCCCGAACAGGTGCCGGATGCCGGCTTCGGCTTCAAGGTCGACGTGCCCGTCAATCTGTATGACTACGGCGAGCTCTACAACCTCGGCATTACGCACGGCACGGTAAAGGCTACCCGCGCCGTCTGGTCGCCGACCAGCTTTCGGTGCCATCGCGGATCATGGCGATCGCCGACGTTTTCGAAGCGCTCACTGCCGCGGACCGACCCTACAAGACGCCCAAGAAGCTGTCGGAAGCGTTGGCAATCCTCCATCAGATGCAAAAGCGGTGTCATCTCGACGCCGAACTGTTCGACCTGTTCCTGACCTCCGGCGTCTACCTGCGGTACGCGGAGAAGCACCTTCGCCCGGAACAAATGGACGTGGCCGACATCACGCCTTACCTCGCTGCCAGCGCCGTGCCGGGCGAGCGCCCGTCGTGAAGCTGGACCGCCCTCCGTTTCGAATCCTCACCGGGCAGTCGCCCGAGGACGCAGCGGTGGACATCGTCGCGGCGTTCGAATCGATCGAGTCGGCAGCAGACAAGCTCGGCCGGGTCTTCGCCACCCTTTGCGGGCAGCTGCAATCGGACGCCGACGAGCCGCTGTGCGCTGCGGGGCGGGCCTTGGCCGCTGCCATCGACGCCGGGGCAGGACAGTCGCATCGCAACGCGTATCACAACCCGCAGCACTTCTGCGAGGTCATGCTGGGCGCGCACTTCCTGTGTCTGCTTCAAGGCCTCGGCGCTGTCGACTCCCTACGCGTCGTGCTGGCCGCCCTGATCCACGATTTTCATCACGACGGCTCGGTGAACCGCGATGTTGCGTTCCGGCTCGAGCGCCTTGCCTTGCAGGAGGCGGCGCCGTATCTGTGCAGCGCCGGTGTCAGCGCCGTCGAGCGTCGACGCCTGAGCGCCATGGTCCTGGCCACCGACGTCGCCCACGGCCTGGATTTCGCGATCCAATGCCACGCGCACCACGCCGGCCGAGCCTCGCAGCCCACGGTTCCCGCAGCCGCCCCGGAACTCGGCGAACTGGCGCAGGACCCCTCGACCGCCTTGCAAGCGCTCGTCCTTTGCCAGGCCGATCTTCTTCCCTCCACGGGGCTGACGCCGCAGCACGCCTTGCGCATGCAGGACAGGCTTTCGCAGGAGTGGCGCAAGCCGCTGGCGCTGGAAGACAAGCTCTGCTTCATCGACCAGATCCTCAGCGCGGGGATCACCTGCAGCTACTTCATCGCCAATCTTCACGGGCTGCGGCAAACGCTTGCCGACGCGGGGAGCGCCCCTCGCCGTGCGTAGGTTCGTCGCCGCCCGTCTGGGATGGCTGGTCCCCGTCTTTGCCGTCGTGCTGGCCGCACTGACCTACCTGGCCGAACCGCTGCCGGTGCAGGTCCTTCGCCATGCGACGTTCGACCAGTACCAGCGGTGGAAACCGCGCGCCTACCTGCCAGCGCCGGTGCGCATCATCGACATCGACGACGAGAGCCTGCGCCGCCTGGGCCAGTGGCCCTGGCCGCGCACACGCATGGCGCAACTGGTAGCGCAACTGCAAGGGGCGGGGGCCGCGGCCATCGCCTTCGACGTCGTCTTCGCGGAAGCCGACCGGACTTCACCGATGACGATGCTCGACCCAGCGAAAACACCCGCAGCGGTCGCCCGTTATGTGGCCGGGCTTCCAGACCACGACGTCGTTTTTGCGCAGGCGATTGCGCACGGCGGCGTGGTGCTCGGCTTCGCCACGAGCCGCGGCCCGCCCGGCTCGCCTGCGCCCATACCCAAGGCCCGCTTCGTCGTTATCGGCGAGGCGCCTCATCCTTACCTGCATGCTTTCTCTTCGGGCGTGACCAGCCTGCCACCGCTGGAATCGGCCGCCGCCGGCCACGGCGCCATCACTTTCGTTCCCGACGCCGACGGCGTGGTGCGCAAGGTGCCCTTGCTGGTCCGCCAAGGTAGCACCTTGCTGCCCTCGCTCGCGGCAGAGGCGCTTCGACTGTCGCAGGGGGCGACCAACTACGCCGTGCGCACGGTGCCCACCGAAGGCGTCGGCCTGGCCGACGTGCGCATCGGTCGGTTGCTGATACCGACGACACCGCAAGGCGAGGTATGGGTCCGGTACACGGAGCCGGTGCCGGACCGATACCTGCCCGCCTGGAAGGTGCTCGCCGGGCAGGTGCCGGCAGCGGAACTGGAAGGACACATCCTGCTGATCGGCACCTCGGCGCAAGGCCTGATGGATTTGCGGTTCAGCCCGATGGGGGGCGTGATCCCGGGCGTCGAGGTGCACGCGCAACTGCTCGAACAGGTCCTGGCAGGCGAGAAACTCGAACGCCCGGCCTGGGCCGCCGCCGTGGAGGCACTGGTGATCGTCGTCGGCGGTCTGGTCGTGGGCTCGGTCGCCCTGGGCACCGGTGCCCTTCTGTCCTTCGGTGCCTTCCTGGGACTCGCGGCGCTGATGTGCATGGGGGGATGGTTCGCCTTCTCGACGAGCGGCTGGGTGAAGCAGGCGTTCTCGCGCTACATCTCCCCGAACCTGGTGAACTACCTCGTGGATCACCCGCAGGCGCTGGAGCTCGGCGGGCGCCGCCAGGCGTGCAGCTTCGTCTTCACCGACCTGGCGGGTTTCACGACGCAGATGGAGACGATGGACCCGGCGCAGGCCGTGACGCTGTTGAACGCCTACCTCGACCGCATGATCGCGATCGCGTTCGCCCACCAGGGAACGCTCGACCGCATCGTCGGCGACTCCGTGGCGATCATGTTCTCCGCCCCCGTGGCGCAAGCCGACCATCCGTTGCGGGCAGTGAGCTGCGCCTTGGAGATGCAGCGTTTCGCGGGGCAGTATGTGGCCGACCTCGACGCGCGCGGCATTGCGTTTTGCCAGACGCGCATCGGGGTGCACACCGGCGAAGTGATCGTCGGCAACTTCGGCGGCGCGACGATCTTCGACTACCGGGCGCTGGGGGACCCGGTCAACACGGCTTCCCGCCTGGAAGGCGCGAACAAGTACCTGGGCACGCTGATGTGCGCCTCCGAGGCCACGCTGTCGCAGTGTCCAGGCGTGCAGGCCCGGCCGATAGGGCGGCTGCAACTCGCGGGCAAATCGCTGCCCGTGATGGCCTACGAGCCGACGCACATCGCGGCACCCTCGGACGGGGACGCGGCCTATCTCCAGGCGTTCGAACTCGTGCGGGCGCAGGACCCGGGCGCTTCGAGCGCCTTCGAGCGCCTGGCAGGTGAACGGCCGCAGGACGGGCTCGTCACCTTGCACCTTCGGCGACTGCGGGCGGGCCTGTGCAGCGACCTGATTCAGCTCGACGGCAAATGACGCCTAACGCACCGTGACTTCGACGCGCCGGTTGCGCGAGTCTTCGGTGTTGTCCGGTGTCGTGACCAGCAGGTTGTTCTCGCCATGAGACTCGACCGCGATCCTCAGGCGTTGCGACTTCGCATGCTCGCGGATCAGTCGAGCCACGTGCCCCGCACGTTCCCTGCCCAAGGTGTCGTTGCGCGCGACGTCGCCCACGGTGTCGGTGTGCCCGATGACGGAGATGTCGGCAGCCTGCCGCGCGTGCACCGCATCGAGCACCCGGGGGATGATGGCGTTCGACTCCGCGGTCAGCTTGGCCCCGCCGGATTCGAAGTACAGCAGGAAGCCGGTCGGTGCCTGCGGGCTCGCCGCCATGGCGCTGGCGAAGTCCTTCGCCAGCCTCTCGTCGTCGATGGCGAAGGTTCTTCCGGCCGCAGCGCCGATCACGGCGGCCTCGCGGTCCTTGTCGAGGTAAATGGTGCCGCCGTCCTTACCCAGGACGTGCACCTTGCCCACGGTGCCGTCGTCGTTGGCCAGCAGCGCGACGTAGGAGCGGCTCGCGCAGCCGGTCAGAGCGGAACCGATCAGGGCGACTCCCAACGCGGCTCGGGTCGTCGTGGCGACCCGAGTCCAACAACGCTTCATCTGATGTTTTCCGGCTCGACCTTGGCGACGAAGCGCGTGCCGCGCACACCGATCGTGCCGGTGGGCGTCTTCACGGAAACCGCTTCCGGCTTGAGCTTGGCGATGACGCCGGAGACGTAGTGCAAGGTGCCCTTGGTGATACTGGCGCCCAACTTCAGATCGCCTTTGGCCGGCGCGTACAGATAGTCGTCGATGACCACCTCGGTGTCGGGCCCGATGGAAATCCGCGTGTTGTCCTGGAACATGATGCCCAGGCTGCCGCTTTTTCCGGTCTTCAGCAGCGCACCCTGGTGCACGGGCGTTCCCGGCTCGGCAACGGTTTCCTTCCCCGCGACGACCACGAAGGCGTCGGCCTGCGCTGTCTTGACGTAGCCGCTGACGCTTTCCTGCGCCACCGCAAAACCGACGTACGACAGACCGATCAGCGCAAAGACGGGCAGTTTCCACATGTTGATGCTCCTTCGGAAGGCTGAATACCTCCTGCTTTCGAGACTACCGGATGTCGGATGGCCGCCGCTGTAACGTTTAGCAACGTTTCGAGGATTTGTGCCGGTGCGGGTGAGAAACCGGCGCTTTCGCCGTTCGGTTTCTCCCTCTCGCGCGCCCGGTTCGACGGGATAACGGCGAGCGATCCGCCATCAGGGCGAGCCCGACGTGCCGACACCCCGCGGCTGCAAGCTTGCAGCGCGGCGCACCGCGCGCAGATCGACGTCGTAGGCACCGAACTCGGCCTGCGCCGAGCCCGTTTCCGGCAGCACATAGACGATGCCGCGCGTCTCGGCGAAAGCAGGGCGTAACACGTCGTCATAGAACGAAGCCGGCAGGTTGATGCAGCCATAGGAAATACGGTTGTCGGCCGGCGTTGCGGAGGCAAGTCGCTGCAGGCGGCGCTCCGCTGGCTTGCTGGCGCGCACGCGGTGCATTGAAACGGCTGCGTCGTAATCGACCCAGATGATGTCCTCGCCATCGAGATTGCGGCCCGGTTCGGCGTTGAAGCGGCCGGCCGGCGTGGTGCGCTCTTCGGGCAAGATGTCGGCGAGCCGCCGCTCGCCGATGCCCGGCACCGACTCGTCGCCTTTCGCCAGACCGAGCAACACCGGCGCCGTACCGAGCAGCCGGCCTTGCGTGTCGAAGAGGTGGAGCTGCGCCTGCTGCTTGTCGACGACGACGAACGGCAGCACGCCGTGGTCGGCCGAATCGACCACCCAGTCGGCAATGCGCCGGGCCTCGTCGGAATGCGGCACGCCCCGAAAATCGGCGCGGCGCACGCTCGGTGCCGGCACGGCCGGCACGGCAAACGACGGGAGCAGGGCCTCACTGGTTCGGACGTCGCGAGGCGCGCGGCCCGGCTCCAGGGAGCAGCCGACCTGCAAGGCCGTGCATAGCAGCGCCAGCGCAATCGTGCCGAGGCTCAGCGCGCCCCCGTGAAGCATGGCGCCCTGTCCTCGCCGCTGTTCGCCGGGCCGACGCGCGCGAACGGGAATCCACCGTGGATGCCGAGGGGCAGATATCGTGGTTTCGTGGCGAACTGGCGTCATGCGCTGGATCTCGCTTTGCGCTGCTGGCATCTTCTTGTGCAGCAAACGAGGCGCCTGCCTCGGCCTGGCCCATTTGGCAGGCACCTTACGCTGCCGTGCTCAAGAGCCGAGCAAGGTCAGGATCAGGTGCTTGAAGACCACGACGATGACCGCGCCCAAAAGGAAGACCACGCCCCAGCGCGCCCAAGCCAGCGCCACATCGCGAGCGCGGTCCGCGCCGCTCCACAAGTAGTACGCGAAGCTCAGCAGTGCCACGCCGAAGCAGGCCGCGACCAGCGCCGCAGCGATCCACCAGTAGGCGCTCATGGCCGCGGCCTCACTCTCGCAGACGTTCGACGATCAGCACCCCGAAGAAAACAAGGCCGGCGATCACGGTCCACTTGAAGATCACCAGGCCGCGCCGGCGCCAGCGCACGTCGCCCGTGGTGATGGAAAGCGCAAAGCACACCACCGCTGCGCCCAGGAGCAACAAGACGACATAGCGCAAGGCAAGCATGGGGTCGCGAAGGGCTCGTTTGCGGCGTCAGCGGCCCGCTCACCAGGCCGGCGCCAGCTCGGCGAAGCCCGAGGGCGCATCGGCGGCGTCGGCGAACGTCACGATCTCGTAGGCGCCGGGATCGGCCAGCAGTTTCCTGAGCAGGGCGTTGTTGAGCGCATGGCCGGACTTGTAGGCGCTGTAGGCGGCCAGCAGCGGCTTGCCGGCAAGGTACATGTCACCGATGGCGTCGAGGATCTTGTGCTTGACGAACTCGTCGGCGTAGCGAAGGCCCTCGCTGTTGAGCACGCGCGTCTCGTCGACGACGATGGCGTTGTCCATGCTGCCGCCGAGCGTGAGGCCGCGCGCGCGCATGGCGTCCACGTCCTTGGCGAAGCCGAAGGTGCGGGCGCGGGCGATGTCGCGCTTGTACTGGTTGCCGCCGAAGTCGAACTCGACGCGCTGGCCGGTCAGGTCGACGGCCGGGTGGTCGAAGTCGATCTCGAAAGCCAGCTTGTAGCCGTGGTAGGGCTCCAGCCGCGCCCACATCGCCTTGTCGCCCTCGTCGTGGTGCACCTCCACCGACTGAAGCACGCGGATGAAGCGCTTGGGCGCGTCCTGCAGTTCGATGCCGGCGCTTTGCAGCAGGTACACAAAGGAGGCCGCCGAGCCGTCGAGGATGGGCACCTCCTCGGCGGTGATCTCGATCAGCAGGTTGTCCAGCCCCAGACCGGCGCAGGCCGACATCAGGTGCTCGACGGTGTTGACCTTGGGCCCGCCGGGATCACCGCCCGGCGAAAGCGTCGAGGCCATGCGCGTGTCGCTCACGGCAGTGGCCAAAGCAGGAATGTCCACCGGCACCGGCAAGTCCACGCGGCGAAACACGATGCCGGTGTCGGGCGCCGCGGGGCGCAGGGTCAGCTCGACGCGCTGTCCGCTGTGCAGGCCCACGCCCATGGCGCGGGTGATGGACTTGAGGCTGCGTTGCTGGAGCATGGCGAATTGTAGGAAGGCGAGGGAGGCAGCGAGGAATCAGGGTCGCACGGTGCGCTCCAGATTCAAGCCGCCCATGGGTTCAGGAGCGCGACACCCGTCGCCTCGAAATCGGCCACGTTGCGCGTCACAACGGTCATGCCGTGAACAAGCGCAGTTGCGGCGATCAGCGCATCGAGCCGGAACCAAGTCCCGACACCGCCGAATCTGCGATGGCGCTGCAGATCCGAACAGCGTCGAGGCCGTTCGTCGCACCACTCTCAATCCGCCTGCTTGCGCAGGAACGCCGGAATCTCGATCTCGTCCATCCCGTTGCTCGCCAGCGCATCCACCTTCGCCGCCGCCTGCGTGCGCCCGCTGCGCCACACGCTGGGCACCTGCATGCCCGAGTAATCGTGGTGCGTCGGCGTGCTGGCGTGCTGGCCGTGCAGCGGCTGGTTGAGCACAGGGATGTTGTCGGTGCCGGTGCGCTGCAGCGGCTGGCTGTGCACCACCGTCATCGGCGCCTGCACGCGCTTGGCCGGTGCCAGGCCGGTGGCGATGACCGTCACGCGCAGCTGGTCACCCAAGCTCTCGTCGTAGGCGGCTCCGAAGATCACGTGCGCGTCCTCCGCGGCATAACGGCGGATGGTGTTCATCGCGTTCTTGCTCTCGCTGAGCTTCAAACTCGAACGGCTCGCCGCGATCAGCACCAGCACGCCCTTCGCACCCGACAGGTCGATGCCTTCGAGCAGCGGGCAGGCCACCGCGTACTCGGCCGCCTTGTTGGCGCGGTCCGGGCCGCTGGCGATGGCGGTGCCCATCATGGCCTTGCCGGGCTCGCTCATCACCGTCTTCACGTCCTCGAAGTCGACGTTGATCGAAGCGTCGATGTGGATGATGTCGGCAATGCCGCCCACGGCGTTCTTGAGCACGTCGTTGGCCTGCTTGAAGGCCATGTCCTGCGAGATGTCGTCGCCCAGCACCTCGA
>NZ_JACDCU010000316.1 GCF_013817365.1 Methylibium sp.
GAGCGGCATGAGCGCGATTTTGCTTATGTGCCTGGGCCTGCTCAAGGCCGGCGACCACGTCGTCTGCTCGCAAAGCGTATTCGGCTCGACGATCAAGCTGCTCGGCAGTGATCTGGCCAAGTTCGGGCTGCAGACCAGCTTCGTCTCGCAGACCGACGTGACGGCATGGCGCGCCGCCATGCGGCCCAACACAAGGCTGTTGTTCGCCGAGACGCCGAGCAATCCGCTCACCGAGGTGTGCGACATCGCTGCGCTGGCACAGCTTGCGCACGAGGCGGACGCCTTGCTCGCGGTCGACAACTGTTTTTGTTCGCCGGCCCTGCAGCAGCCGGTCAAGCTCGGTGCTGACTTGATCATTCACTCCGGCACCAAGTACCTCGACGGTCAGGGCCGTGTTCTGGCCGGCGCGGTGTGCGGGTCCGCGAGCCTTGTCGACGAAAAACTGGTGCCGCTGATGCGGGGTGCCGGGATGTCGCTGTCGCCGTTCAATGCGTGGGTGGTGCTCAAGGGGCTGGAGACGCTGTCGATCCGCATGGCCGCGCAGAGCGAACGGGCGCTGGCACTGGCGCACTGGCTCGAGGCGCACGGCGCTATCGAGCGTGTCTACCACCCAGGACTTGCGTCGCACCCGCAACACGCCTTGGCGATGAGGCAGCAAAACGGCTGCGGTGGCGCGGTCGTGTCGTTCATCGTGAAGGGCGAGGGCGCCGAGCTGGCGCGCCGCAATGCCTTCCACACGATCGACAGCACCCGCATCTGCTCGATCACCGCCAACCTCGGCGACACCAAAAGCACCATCACCCATCCGGCCAGCACTTCGCACGGGCGTCTCAGCGAGCCGCAACGGCTGGCGGCCGGCATCACGCAGGGCCTGGTGCGCGTGGCCGTGGGCCTGGACGACGTCGAAGACTTGAAGGCCGACTTGGCGCGCGGCCTCGATGCATTGAGAGCATGACGATTTCCACCTCGCGGGTTCGCACCCGTTTCGCGCCGTCACCGACCGGCTTCATCCACCTCGGCAACATCCGCTCGGCGCTGTATCCGTGGGCGTTCGCGCGCGCCAACGGCGGCGTGTTCGTGCTGCGCATCGAGGATACCGACGCCGAACGCTCGTCGCAGGAGGCTGTCGACGTGATTCTCGAAGGCATGCACTGGCTCGGCCTCGACCCCGACGAAGGGCCGTTCTACCAGATGCAGCGCATGGACCGCTACAAGCAGGTGCTCGCGCAGATGCTCGACGAGGGCCTAGCCTATCGCTGCTACATGAGCCAGGCCGAGCTCGATGCGCTGCGGGAGAGGCAGACGGCCGAGAAACTCAAGCCGCGCTACGACGGCACCTGGCGGCCGGAGTCCGGCAAGGCTTTGCCGGCGGTGCCGCAGAGCGTTTCGCCGGTGATTCGCTTCAGATCGCCGATCAGCGGTAGCGTGGCCTGGGACGACAAGGTCAAAGGCCGCATCGAATTCAGCAACGACGAACTCGACGACCTGATCATTGCCCGAGCCGACGGCACGCCGACCTACAACTTCTGCGTTGTCGTCGACGACATCGACATGGCCATCACCCATGTGATCCGCGGCGACGACCATGTGAACAACACGCCGCGCCAGATTCACATACTGCGCGCCCTCGGCCACGAGCCGCCGGTCTATGCCCACCTTCCGACTGTGCTCAACGAACACGGCGAGAAGATGAGCAAGCGCCACGGCGCCAAAGCGGTGACGCATTACCGCGACGAGGGCTACTTGCCCGACGCGATGGTGAACTACTTGTCTCGACTGGGTTGGAGCCACGGCGACGACGAAATCTTCTCGCGAGATCAGTTCGTGGAATGGTTCAACCTCGACCATCTCGGCAAGAGCGCAGCGCAGTTCGACGAAGCCAAGCTGCGCTGGGTTGGCGCCCAGCACATGAAGCTGACCGACGATGCGCTGCTCGCCCCGCTGGTGGCCGAGCAACTTGGGCGTCTCGGGCACGAGGCGGTCAGCGGCCAGCGACTCGCGAACATGTGCGGCCTGTTCAAGGATCGGTGCGCCACGACAGTCGAACTCGCGCAGTGGCTGGACATGTACTTCGGTGCGGTGTCTGCGAGCGAGGAAGACCTTGCCGTGCATGTCACGGCCGCAGCCAGGCCTGCACTCACGGCGCTCGCCGTTCGGTTGGACGGAGTTCCCTCCTGGGACGCGCCGAGCATTCAACAAGCCATCAAGGCGACGCTCACCGAACACGGCATGAAGATGCCTCAGCTTGCGCCTGCGGTGCGCGTGCTCGTTTGCGCTCGCGCTCAAACCCCGTCGATCGATTCGGTGCTGTCCCTTTTCCCGCGTGCGACCGTCGTTGCTCGCTTGCGAGCCAACTGAAAATCCACTTATAATTTCCGCTTCGCTTTGAACAGCGCAGCCCGCTCAAAACGGGGGTATAGCTCAGCTGGGAGAGCGCTTGCATGGCATGCAAGAGGTCAGCGGTTCGATCCCGCTTACCTCCACCAACGGCGGCGTTGTTCAACGGGAAAAATTTGCAGTCCCCTTCGTCTAGAGGCCTAGGACACCACCCTTTCACGGTGATTACAGGGGTTCGAATCCCCTAGGGGACGCCAATAATTGCCGCAGCACTCTGGCTGCGGTTCGACAAGCCGGTCAGGGCTTATGCGGCGGACGCCAATGGGTGCGCTGCGAAATCTGCCGCCAAGGAGTGGTAGTTCAGTTGGTTAGAATACCGGCCTGTCACGCCGGGGGTCGCGGGTTCGAGTCCCGTCCACTCCGCCAACAATTGAGGGGTTAGCACTTGAAGGTGCTGACCCCTTATCGTTCCAGAACTAGCTGTGTTGTCTCAATAGATTGTTCACCGGAACAGTCTGGGTGTGATCGGGGCATGCACTTGAGATTTTCCGACTCATAGTGCGGTGATGCGGTGCAGAAGTACGTGACGGTTGTGCTCAAAGGTGGCGGCACTCTTGATGGCGCCGATACGCACGCTTCGCGGCGCGTTTTTGTAAGCATTCGCAATTTAGTCCGCTGCGGTAATTCTCTTTTACGACAACGTCTTACGAGAGTTCAGCAGGGATTTTTCCTGGAGACGGAATAGAAGAAGTTAAATGTCGATACACCTCCTCGAGCATTGCGACCCCACACTCCGGGTTGTAACTTCGAGAGTGCCCCTTGACAGCAATAGCCAACCCAGTCATTGCGGAGTCCTATCTGCATCTGCGGGCCTCCGTCGGTGGCGAGTCGTCCCGTGATGACGACACTTCGCGTCATTTCAAGATCAGGGCTGCCGACGATCACGGGCAGAGAAGCTCTACCAATATTCTGATCAAGCGTCGGTATGAGTGGCGTGGCTATCAGAATGTCGCTCTCCCCACGGAACAAGCGGGTCATCGGATCACGCTCTGTGCCACAGAGGAAGACGACGTCATCGGCACCATCACCGTCGGACTCGATGGTGCGGATGGGTTGTCTGCAGAAGACGCGTTCTGCTCGGAGGTACAAGCACTCCAAAAAAGCGGATTGCGGATTTGCGAGTTCACCAAGCTCGCCATGGAAGCAACAGCCGGTTCCAAGCATGTGCTGGCTTCTCTGTTTCATGTCGCCTACACGATCGCGCATCGCATCAGGGGCTTCGACATGCTGCTCATGGAGGTCAATCCACGTCATGTCGCGTACTACCGGCGCATGCTTGGATGTCAGATTCTCGGTGCGGAGCGGCTCAATCGCCGTGTCAGTGCGCCGGCCGTGCTGTTGTCTTTGAATCTCAACTACACGCGCGAGCAGATCCGCCGCTTCGGTGGGCACCCTGAGCAAGCTGCTTGCGAGAAGTCGTTGTATCCCTACGCGTTCTCCGAACCGGAGGAAGCCGGCATCATCGACCGACTGAACCGGTCCGTGTGGCCCGGAAAGCCTTCCTAAGCGAGCTCGCCTGCCATACGGCGTCGTCCCTCCCGATCTGAAAAGGTCGGAACAAGAGGATCACGCAGGCAAGGCGACCAGCCGTCCGTTCTTCAGTCGGTACGTTGCGTCGAAAAGCTCGCTCTGGGCACTGGCCCGGCAATCGCTGGACCGAACAGCGCGACGATCTTCCACGCTCAGGCCTCTTCCACGCTCAGGCCGCGCGTCGAGTCGCACGAGAACGACAGATCGTCTCCGCAGGGCGACGGCCCGGAAACTGCTGAGAGTAATTCGTCGAAATTCATGAAGCGACGGGCGCCGGCCAAGCTGGGAAGACGCGGATTCTAGAAGGAGTGCCCGCTGCCGAGTACCCCGCCTTCGCGCCGCTTTGACGGGCCTGCAGAGCTCACGCGGCCGCCGCGTCCGGCCTCTCCACGACCGTCGGCGTCTCGATCGGCCCCGGTGCCTCCTTGCGCGCAAAGAGCGTGTACACCGTCGGCACCACGAAGATGGTGAGCGCCGTGCCCAGGCTCATGCCGCCCACGATCACCCAGCCGATCTGCTGGCGGCTCTCGGCCCCGGCTCCGCTGGCGAGCGCCAGCGGCACGGCGCCCAGCACCATCGCGCCGGTGGTCATGAGGATGGGTCGCAATCGCAGGCTGGCCGCTTCGGTCACCGCGTCGATCGTGCTCTTGCCCTGCTGGCGCAACTGGTTGGAGAACTCGACGATCAGGATGCCGTGCTTGGTGATCAGCCCCACGAGGGTGATGAGCCCGATCTGCGAATACACGTTGAGCGTGCCGCCCGCCAGCTTCAAGGCCAGCAGTGCGCCCACCATCGACAGCGGCACCGCCAGCAGGATCACGAAGGGATCGACGAAGCTTTCGAACTGCGCAGCCAGCACGAGAAAGATGAACAGCAGCGCCAGCACGAACACCAGTCCGAGCGCGCCGCTGGAGGTGCGGAACTCCCGCGAGATGCCGTTCAACTCGGTCGAATAGCCGGGCTCGAGCACCTGGGCCGCCGTGGCATCCATGAACTCCAGCGCCTCGCCGAGCGCATAGCCGGGCGCCAGGT
>NZ_JACDCU010000317.1 GCF_013817365.1 Methylibium sp.
GCACCTGACCGCCGGCGGCCTCGATGCGCCCGGTGATGCCGAAGCGGTCCGCATCGGGCTTGACCTGCGGGCTGGTCACCGCCAGCAGCGGCCGGACGAAGCGCCGTCCCTCGCACAGATCGGCCAGCTGGCGCAGTTCGTACAGGCTGAGCTGCGGAGCGGAAAACACCACCACGTCGATCTCGTCGTCGACCGCGTACGAAGCCTGCAAGGCCTTCACTTCGGCTTGGCCGATCCGATGCGACACCGGCAGCTTGTCGCCGCCCACGTCCTCGAGCCGCGAAGCCTCGGGCGTGACGCCGACGAGGTGGAAAAGCGCAATGGAGCCGAAGCTCGCCATGGCCGCGCCGAAATGCTTGAGCGCATCGGAGCCCGGATAGCCCTGCAGCCCCTCGACGACGGGCACCGACCAGTAGTTGCCCGCCAGCCGGCCGATCACGCCGCCCAGTGCACCCCAGTCGTTGAGGCTCTGCGGCGTCCAGTCCACCTGAAAGCGAATGGTCGCCTGGCGATGCGCGTCGAGGTGAAAGCCGTAGCGCGGCGTGCGCCCCGTGAGCCCGGCCGACAGCGCCGACGGCCCGCCCTCGAAGTTGGAGCGTGCGCCGCAGATCGAATTGGAATAGATCACCACGCCGGTATCGCCGAAGGCAAGGTGCTCACCCCGGGTGGGCGCCTGGATGGTCTGGTAGTTGATGCAGGTGTCGGTCATCGACACGCCCAGCTTGACGAACGCATCGATCGTCCGGCGCTCCAGCGTGAGCATCCAGGGCGCCTGCCTGAGCATGCCGGCCTTGGCGAAGTCGGTGCCGCGCGGATCGGTGATGGTCGGGATGCACACGGCGTCGCGGCTGTCGCCGTGCCCGGAAAGCGATTCCAGCCAGCGCACGCCGGCTTCGCCCAGGCTTTCGGTGTCGGCCATGATGTGGGCCTGCGTGACCGGCACGAAATCTTCGGCGCCGAAGAAGTCGCCGACCTTGATCTGGTGTTCGATGGCCACGCGGGCCGCGCGCCCCAGTTTGCCGGCGAGCATGGCTTGTTCTTGCTCGTTGAGCCTCATGCGGATCCTCGGTCGCTTGTTTCGGGGTGTCGCGTCGACAGGGAGTGGTTCACGCCATCAGCCCAGTGAAACACCGGACTCGCGCACGGCGCGGCCCCACTTTTCCAGCTCCGCTTTCTGGAACTCGGCAAAGCTCTGTTTCGCGGCCACCGCCGGCTCTACGCCCAACTCGATCAGGTGCTTGCCGTAGGCATCGGAGGCAACGATCCGCTTGATCTCATTCGACAGCTTCGTTCTGATCTCGGCCGGCAGCCCCGCAGGAGCGAAGAGAGCCCACCAGGCCGTGGCCTCGAAGTCCTTCAAGCCCGCTTCGGAAACGCTGGCCGTCTGCTCGAGCACCGGCGAGCGCTGGCGGCTGCTGACCGCGAGCGCCCTCAGCTTGCCGGCACGCACGTGCTGCAGCACCGACTGCACGGGATCGAACATCAAGGGGATCTGCGCACCGAGCAGGTCGTTGAGCGCTGGGGCGCTGCCCTTGTAGGGCACGTGCTTGAACTCGACACCTGCCGCCTTGGCGAACATTTCGCCGGTGAGGTGACCCGGCGTTCCGTTACCCGCCGACCCGAAATTGATGGTGCCCGGCTCGCGCTTTGCCGCAGCGATCAGCTCGGCAACGCTCTTGTACGGCGCCGAGGGATGCACCACGATCGCCACGGGCGCGGAGGCGACGAGGCCCAGCGCGGTGAAGTCCTCGACCGGGTGGTAGGGCAGCTTGCGATACAGGCTCGGGTTGATGGCATGCGTGCCCACCGTGCCCATCAGGATGGTGTAGCCGTCGGCCGGCGCCTTGGCCACGATGTCGGCGCCGATGGAGCCGCCCGCACCACCACGGTTATCGACGATCACCTGCTGGCCGAGGGCCTCCGAAAGCATCGCCGCGATCGGCCGGGCCACGATGTCGGTCGGCCCACCCGCGGGAAACGGCACCACCATGCGGATGGGGTGCGTCGGGAACGACTGCGCGAACGACGGGCCCGCGAGAACGACCACCGCGGTGCCCGCTGCCGCGGCGAGAACGCGGCGCCGGTCGAAATCGGGATGATCAGGGTGCTGTTCAGACATCTTGGCCTCTCTTCATTCGGGGATCGGCACCGGGGCCGAGGGAAGTGATACGCGGTGCACCGAGCGCGCGAGCTCCAGCGCGCCCAGCACCCGCAGCCGGAACTCGTAGCGTTCGGGGACGATGTGAATGCGCATGAACTCGCAGGCGCGCTGGTCCTGCGAAAACGAAGTGCGCTCCATGACGAGCGCCTGCTCGGAAGTTTTCAGGCCGAGCAGCTTGCCGATCGCCCGGGGCGGGCGCTGGCAGCGGATCGTGACTTCGGCGCGGGCCACGCGCAGGCCGAGGTACTCCTGCAGGATCTGGTAGACGGTCAGGTGCTCCGCGCGCTTTTCACCGAGGGCTGCGGCCTCGGTCGGCAAATAGCCGATCACGACCGCGAAGGCGCGCTCGTCGACGCTGTACAGACGCTGCAGCCTCACCGGCAGGTCCAGCGCGACGGGACGCTGCTCGTCGAGCGCTCCGGCATCGGGCGAGAACTCGAGCAGCCGCGTCTGCGGCTCGATGCCCTGGCTGCGAAGGGCGTCGTAGAAGCCCTGCAGTGCATCGAGATCGTGTTGCAGCACGCGGCCCAGCACGAACGTGCCCTTCCCGCGCTTCGCCACGACCTTGCCGTGCTTGTGCAGCACGGCGGTGGCCTGCCTGACCGTGACCCGGCTGACGCCGAAGCGAGCCATCAGAACCGATTCGGTGTCGAGCTTGCTGCCCGGCGCGAGCACGCCGGTGTCGATCTCGCGCTGCAGTCGTTCGGCCAGTTGCCTGTACAGCGGCTCTGGGCTGCTGCGGATCAAGGAGGGGGCTGGCACCGGGCCGGATTTGCGTGCGCCGCCCGGCGAGAGGGAAGGGAGTTTGGACATAGATTGTCTTAATACGTATTGCAACTATTGCGCCGGACGGGGTGGCCGTCAACTGCGGGAAACCCCGTCACGCGCTTGCCGTTGTGCCGCCCGTCGAATTCGGCCGGTTCACGGCGCCCCTACACTCGCATCCGACCCGCCTGCGCGGTCCGCCGGACCTGTCCGGCCGCGCTTGCTTGGCAGACGACGCCACGCGCAACGAGGATGCAATGACAACCAGCAGTCGAGTCAACGTCCTGCTCGTCGCCAACGAGCGCGGCAACCTTCTCGCGCTTCGGACGGTGCTCGGGGAGCTGGCTGAAAACCTCGTTTGCGCAAGCTCCGCCGAGCAGGCCCTGAGCCAAGTCGGCGCCACCGATTTCGCGGCGATCCTGATCGACGTTCGCAGCCCTGCGATGAGCGCCTTCGAGACGGCCCGGCTGATCCGCTCGCAGCCCGGCTCGAAGGCCACGCCGATCCTCTTCCTCACCGGCGCCGACACGCCGGAGTTTTCCGTCGAGGACGCTTGTGCGCTCGGGGCGGTCGATTTCGTCGCCGAGCCGCTCGTGCCCGCCGTACTCGAGTGCAAGGTCGCCGTGTTCGTCGAGCTTGCCCGCAGCAGGGCAGCAGGCCGGTCGGCCGAGCGGCAGGCCGTCGAGGCAGCGTTCAGCCGCCAAAAGGAGCTTTTTAAAACCACGCTGCAGAGCATCGGCGACGCGGTGATCGCCACGGATTCACAGCGCCGCGTGAGCTTCCTGAATTTGGAGGGGGAACGACTGACCGGGTGGAGCCGCAGCGAGGCCCTCGGTCAAGACCTCGACACCGTGTTCGTCATCGTGAACGAGGAAACCCGCAAGAAGGTGGAGTGCCCGGTCGACAAGGTGCTGCGAACCGGACGCGTCGTCGGCCTGGCGAACCACACGGTGCTGATCGCCCGGGACGGCACCGAGCGGCCGATCGACGACTCGGCCGCGCCGATCCGGGGCGAGTCGGGCTACGTGCATGGGGTCGTCCTCGTGTTTCGCGACATCACCGAAAAGCACGAAGCCGCGAAGAAGCTCGAAGAGGCCCACGCGGCACTCGAACGCCGGGTCGATGAGCGAACGGCCGAGCTCGCCAACGAGCGCGCTTTCCTCGCCGCCGTGCTCGAAGCCGTCGAGGACGGCATCGTGGCCTGCAGCGCGGACGGCGTGCTGACACTCTTCAACCGGGCGACGCGCCAGTTGCACGGGCTGCCGGAGCAGCCCCTGCCCGCCGATCGGTGGGCCGACTACTACGACCTCTACCGCGCGGACGGCACGACTCCCTTGCCGACGCACGAGATCCCGCTGCGCCGCGCGCTGCAGGGCGAACTCGTGCGCGACGCGGAGATGGTGATCGCGCCCAAGGGCGGCGGCACGCCTCGCACGCTGCTGGCGAGCGGGCGATCGTTCGCCGACGCCGGCGGCCGCAAACTCGGCGCCGTGGTTTCGATGCACGACGTCACGGCCCGTCACGAGGCGCAGGCCGCGCGCGAGGCGACCGTGCGCGAGCAGGTGCGACGGCAGGAGACGGAAGCCGCGGCCGAACGGCTGCGCCAGAGCAAGGAGCGGTTCGAGCTGCTTCTCGATTCGTCAGGCGAGGGCATCGTCGGCATGGAGTCGGATGGCAGCTGCACGTTCGTCAACGGCGCTGCGGCAGCGATGCTCGGCTACCGGCCGCAGGAGCTGCTGGGCCGATCCGTGCGCGACGTCATCCGCCCCTGGCGAGCCGATGGGTCGGCCCAAGGGCAAGCCGATGACACGATCGAGCGAGCCGCTCGCGACGCCACGGCCATCCGGGTCGACGACGCGCTGTTCCAGCACAAGGACGGCCCGCCGGTCCCGGTGTCCTATTCGGTGAACCCGATGACCGTCGGCGGCCAGAACACGGGAGCCGTGATCACCTTCACCGACATCACGCAACGCAAACGCGCCGAGGAGGAGTTGCGAACGAGCGAGGCGCGCTACCGCACCTTGTTCGAGACC
>NZ_JACDCU010000318.1 GCF_013817365.1 Methylibium sp.
AGCGTGCCGTCCTTGTCGGGATTGGCCTCCTTGAAGGCTTCGTCCGTGATGCCGAACTTCTTGGCTTCCTTCATGTCCACGGTGCCGTCCTTGTCGGGGTTGGCGACCAGGAAGGCGGAATCGACTTGGGCGTCGGTCAGTTGAACGTCGGCGGCCAGGGCCGGCGCGGCGCAAGCGGCGGACAGCGCGAAAAGGGCGAGCGTCTTGTTCATGGGATCTCCTTGGTAACAAGTGCGCTGTTTTGGCAAGTACTGTGCCCATGTTGCCTTGCTCCACGCACCAGGCGCCCAAGGGGATGCAAGTCGGGAAGATTTCCCGAGCGCGACGCGCAGAGCGAATCATTCGACGATCACCAAGCAACACCTGGCACCGTCACTCGCGCATCAACGACAAGGCCGGCTCAACCCGCCCGATCGCCTCGAAATCGCGGTCGTCGTGCAGCAAGGCGAGCTGGTTCTCGATCGCCAGTTGTGCAATCAGGCAGTCGTGGGGACTGCGTGGGGTGACGCCTTGCCAGCGGCAGCGCGCGTACAAAGCGCCGGCATCGGCGTGCGTCGCGGCGTCCTGCCGGGGCACGAGCATCGGCAACGCCATGAAGTGATCGCGCAGCGTCTGCAGACTTTCGGGGCTGGAGGCGCCTTGCACGATCTCCTGCACGATGACCGGCGCCACAGCGGCAAGCCCATGGGCGAGCAATTGGCGCAGACGGGCCACCGCGGCGGTATCGCGCTGGCGCAGCAGATCGATCCAGACCGTGGTGTCGACAAGCACCATCAGCGCTTGTTCATGCGCGCGCGCACGGCGCGCACGTCGTAATCGCGTGCGATCAGGGACTTGCCCGCCAGCGCGAGGATGTCCTGCTGGCGGCGGCGCGACACGAACTCGCGCAAGGCCGCATCGACCGTCTCCCGCTTGGAACGCAGCCCGGCCAAGCGTTGGGCTTCCGCGATGAGTGCTTCGTCGAGGTCGATGTTTGTGCGCATGTGATACACCTTTGGATGTGTATCCTAGCCACACCAGCGCCGCACATCAAGCGTCGGCGGGGCGCATGTCACGGGCGGCAGGGGTACAACACCGGGGTCATCGAAGAACGCTCCCACCAGCGCGGCGCGCACCGTCACCGTGTCGGTGTCGGAAAGGCTGCCGTCCGGCTGTACGGCCCTCAGCACCGCGTTGTCGAAGCTCACGTCGCGCAACTCGATGTCAACGCCCAGGCTGTTGTCGATGCGCACCGGCCCGAGCGTGACGCCCATGCAGCCCTCGCCGCGGCACTGGTAGGGCTGCGTGATCTCGCCAGTCATGCATGCCGGCGCCGACGTGGTGGTGGTCGACGGCATGCAGGGCGGCACGGCGGCCACGCAGACCTGCTACATCGAGCACGTCGGCATTCCCACGCTCGCGGCGGTGCGCCAGGTGGTCGATGCGCTCGAGGCGGGCGCACGATGGCCCGCAATGCCGAGGCTCATGACGGCGAGGCCCCCGGCTCGAGGACCGCAAGTCGACCGGCCAGCGCCTTGTGCGCGAGATACCGGGCACTGCAATCCCGGCCCACGGCGACCGACCCCGTGACGATGCCCGCCGCATCCGTGAGCAGACCGAAGCTGAGGTCCACGTACAGCTTGCGTCCATCCTTGTGCATCGATCGGGTGGTCCTGACCTCATTGCCCAACCGGGTGCGGCCGTTGCGGATCGCGCGGCCAAAGCCCTCCCAATGGGCCGCCCGAAGGCGCTCCGGAACGATGAAGTCCAGACTCTTGCCGATCGCCTCGTGGGCGGCGAAACCGAACACGCGCTCGGCGCCCTGGTTCCATACCCGCACCACGCCGTCGCGGTCGGTCAGGATCACGGCATCGGGCAACTGCTCGACGAGCGCCTTGAACAGCTTCGGGTCGGCCGGGTCGAGAAGATCGCTCGCGTTCATGCATGTGCTCCTACGGTGCGTCATTGCCAAGGCCCGGCACGGCGAAGCCGCCCTTCACGGACTGCAGCTCCTCGCGGTGAAGGCGGGCAAGCTGCTCGAGGCATTCGTCGCCCGTTTTCGTCAACTGCACCTCCACCCGACGCTGATCGCCTCGACTGGCGTGGCGACTCACCAGCCCCGCCGCCTCGCACCTGGAAATCAAAGCCACGACGCCGTGGTGCTTGGCCTGCAGGCGCTCGGCGAGCTCGGCCACCGTGGCCCACTCGCGGCCGGGAAAGCCCTTGATCTGCAGCATCAACTGGTACTGGAGCGGAGTGACGCCGTTGCGGCGCGTCGCTTCCTCGCTGAACCTGAGAAAGCGGCGCAACTGGTAGCGAAAACCGGCCAGCGTCTCGAAATCGGCCTTCGCCATCTTGCGGGTGGACATGCGAGCGACCCTCCATTGCCAATATATATCACGGCATGATATTTTTGAGCCAACGCTGCGCCTTGCCACTTCATGAAACTCCACATCCTGTCGGACCTGCACCTGAGCTTCGGTGGCCTGGGCCGGCCGCAGACCGAAGCCGATGTGGTCGTGCTGGCCGGAGACATCGCGCGCCCGCCGGAGTCGGTCGCGTGGGCCCTGGGTTTCGACAAGCCGGTGCTCTATGTTCCCGGCAACCACGAGTTCTACGGCGGCAGCATCGAGGGCACCACCGATGAGCTGAGGCGCCTTTGCGCCGCAGGCCGGGTGCACCTGCTCGACAACGACGAGATCGTCCTCGGCGGCGTGCGTTTCCTGGGCAGCACGCTGTGGACCGACTTCATGTTGTTCGGCGATGGCGACGCCAGGGCGGCGGCGATGGACGAGGCGCAACGGTCGTTGCGAGATTTCAGCCGGATCCGCATCGGCAGCGCCGTGGGCACGCCGTTCACTCCCGCCGATTCGGCGGGGCTCTTCAGGCGCAACGCAGACTGGCTCGAGTCCCGGCTGCGCGCGCCGCATGCGGGGCCGACCGTGGTGATCACCCACCACGCGCCGTCCGCGCGGAGCATCCATCCGCGGTTCGCCGGCTCGCCGACCACCGGACCACGAACCATGATCACCACAGCCCTCACCGACATGTTCGAACTGGCGTACCCGATCGGGCTCGGCCCGATGGGCGGCGTGGCGGGCGGGCACCTCGCCGCGGCGGTGTCCAACGCCGGCGGGCTCGGTCTCGTCGGCGGCGGCTACGGCGACGCCTCCTGGCTGCACACCGAGCTGTCGCGGGTGAAGGAGGAGACCCGCAAGCCCTGGGGCGTGGGCCTGATCACCTGGTCGGTGGATGCCGGCATCGTCGAGCTGGTGCTCGGCTACCGGCCGCACGCGGTGATGCATTCTTTCGGTGATCCGGGGCCGCACGCCGCCCTCGTCAAGGCGGCAGGGTCGCGGCTGATCTGCCAGGTGCAGGACGTGGCGGGTGCGCGGCTGGCCGTCAAGGCGGGGGCCGACCTCATCGTGGCACAGGGCACCGAAGCCGGCGGTCATGGCGGCGGGCGCTCGACACTGCCGCTGGTGCCCGCGGTGGTCGATGCGGTGGCCCCCACACCCGTGGTGGCCGCCGGTGGCATTGCCGACGGCCGGGGTCTGGCGGCGGCGCTGATGCTCGGCGCCCATGGCGCGCTGATCGGCACGCGCTTTTATGCCAGCAACGAGGCCCTGGGCCACGACCTGGCGAAGCAGTTCATCGCCGCGGCCCACGGCGACGGCACGGCGCGCACCACCGTGTTCGACACCGTGCGGGAACTGGGATGGCCGGCCTCTTACACCGGGCGCGCGCTGCGCAACCGCTTCATCGAACGCTGGCACGGTCGCGAGCGCGAACTGGTCTCGGCGCTGGACGTCGAGCGTGGCGCCTACCACGCCGCCGCACGACGGCAACCTCGACACGGCCGTGGTCTGGGCCGGCGAAGCGGTCGACCTGATCTCGAGCGTGGAGCCCGCAGGCATGCTCGTTCGGCGCATCGGCACCGAGGCCGAAGAGCGCTTGAAGACGGGCACGGGCCTCGCGCAGACTCACCGCGGATCACCACCGCAACGCGCAGCCGACGCGCCGCGTCCGACGCCTGGCGAACTCAGGTGACGCTGGCCGGCTTGTCCAACAGCAGCACCGAGAAAACCGCGCCCTATCCGCCATCGTTGCGGTCAGAAAGAAGGGCCTGCATTTTTGGCGCAGGCCCCTTTTGTTCGTCGGTTCGATCGCAGGCCGGGACCCGGCGACCTACATCCGCCCCTTCCAGGGCACCACCCTGTGCTCCACCCAGCGCATCAGCAGATCGAACAGGTACGCCACCACGCCGATCACGATGATGCCCATGATGACGATGTCGGTGCGCAGGAAGTTCGATGCGTTGAGCACCATCTGACCGAGGCCCGTGCTGGCGGCCACCATCTCCGCGGCGACCAGCGTGGTCCAGCCGAAGCCGATGGCGATGCGCATGCCGATGAGGATGTCTGGCAGCGCCGAGGGCAGGATCACGTGGCGAATCACCTGCGTGTAAGTGGCCCCCATCGAATAGGCGGCGTTGATCTGCTCCTGCGACGCGCTGCGCATGCCCGAGCGGGCGGCGAGCGCGAGCGGCGCGAAGCAACTCAGGAAGATCAGCAGGATCTTGGGCAGCTCGTCGATGCCGAACCAGATGATGATGAGCGGCAGGTAGGCCAGCGGCGGCAGCGGCCGATAGAACTCCAGCGGCGGGTCGACGATGCCGCGCACCACGCGCGACATGCCCATCGCGATGCCGACCGGGATGGCAGTTGCGCAAGCCAGCGCGAAGGCCGAGAACACGCGGAACATGCTCGCTGCGAAGTGCTCCCACAGTGGCTTGTCGTTGGCCTGACCCGTCAGGTATTCGTAGAACTGCTGGAACACCGCCTGCGGGCTGGGCAGGAACAGCGGCTTGACCCAGCCCATGTTGGTGATCACGAACCACAGCAGCAGCAGCACCAGGATCGACACGACGCTGATGCCGGCGCTCGAGCCCTCGCCCGGTACCTTGAAC
>NZ_JACDCU010000032.1 GCF_013817365.1 Methylibium sp.
GCTGGAATTCGCGCCGGCCGTGTCGCCGGCTGCCGGCGTGCTGGGCGCGGCCTTGCTGGCGTTTTATTCGTTCGTCGGCTTCGAGGTGTCCGCCAACGTCGCCGAGGAAGTGCGCGATGTGAGCCGCGTCTATCCACGCGCCTTGTTCGGTGCGTTGTTCGCGGCCGGGGCGATCTACATGCTGGTCGGTGTCGCGGCCTCCGTGGTGCTCCCGCCCGACATGCTGGCCAGCTCGTCGGCCCCGCTGCTCGACGTGGTGCGCGCCACGGACTACGGCGTGCCGCCCCGCCTGTTCGCCTTCGTTGCCCTGACCGCCGTGGCCAACGGCGCCTTGCTCACGATGGTGATGGCCAGCCGCCTGGCTTACGGCATGGCCGAAGAGGGCCTGCTGCCGTCGCCCCTGGGCCGGCTGTTGCGGCGCCGGCGCACGCCGGGCGTGGCGATCGTCGTCACGACGCTCGCCGCAATGGCACTGGCGGCGACCGGTACGCTCGCGGCGCTGGCCGAAACGGTGGTGTTGCTGTTGCTGTTCGTGTTCATCGCGACGAACGCCGCGGTGTTGGTGCTGCGCCGCGACCCGGTTGCGCAGCCGCATTTCCGCACGCCCACGGCGCTTCCGGTGCTCGCGATCATGTCGTGCCTGGTCCTGCTCAGCCAGCAGAGCGCAGGCACCTGGGTGCGCGCCGGACTGCTGTTGGCTGCCGGCGCAGTGCTGCATGTCGCGATGAGAGGAAGGCTCGGGCGTGAGCAAGGCGACCTGCCCGTGCGCGGGGGCGTTTGAGCGGCAACGGCCGGCCGGTGGGGCGCTTGCAGATCCGGTCCTGATCGGCCGGCCGCGGACCGGCGCCTGACGGGCGGCGTCAAACGGCCTTTTGTCCGATCTCGAAGTTGGCCAGCTTCTCCAGCGCGCGCACCATGGCCGAGTGGTCCCAGGCCTTGCCGCCGTGGGCCGCACAGGAGTTGAACAACTCCTGTGCCGTTGCGGTGTTCGGCAGCGCGACGCCGAGCGCGCGAGCGCTGCTCAAAGCGAGGTTGAGATCCTTCTGGTGCAGCTCGATCCGAAAGCCCGGGTCGAAGCTGCGCTTGACCATGCGCTCGCCGTGCACCTCGAGAATCTTCGACGACGCGAATCCGCCCATCAGCGCCTGTCGCACGCGCGCGGGGTCGGCGCCGGCGCGGGCGGCGAACAGCAACGCCTCGGCCACCGCCTCGATGTTGAGCGCGACGATGATCTGGTTGGCGACCTTGGCGGTCTGCCCATCGCCGTTGCCGCCCACCAGCGTGATGTTCTTGCCCATCAGCTCGAACAGCGGCCTGACGCGCTCGAAGGTGCTTTGCGGACCGCCGACCATGATCGACAGCGTCGCGTTCTTCGCGCCCACTTCGCCGCCGGAGACGGGAGCATCGAGGTAGTCGCAGCCCAGCGCGTTGATCTTCTGCGCGAACGCCTTGGTGGCGATGGGCGAGATCGAGCTCATGTCGATCACGACCTTGCGGGCGCTGCCTTCGCGGCCGCCGGCCGATGCCATGAGGCCGGCCGCAACGCCGGCCTCGCCGAACAGCACCGCTTCCACGTCGGCCGTGTCGGGAACCATCGTGATGAGGATGTCGGCGCGCTCCGCCACGTCGCGCGCGCTGGTGCAGCAGGTGGCGTTGCTGCCGGCGATCGACTCGGGCAGCTTGCCGCGCGTGTGGACGAAGAGCATGTGGCCGGCCTTGATGAGCTGGCCGCACATCGGCGCGCCCATGATGCCCAGGCCGATGAAGCCGATGTCGAGGGCTTGCGAGGTCATGTCGTGGTCCTTGTGAGGTGCCGAGAAGTCGGTCGGTGAGGAAGCGCCGCGCCGGTGGCACTGCGGCGCTGCAACGGCGGCGCTGTTCGGTGCCGCCACCGCTGCGTCGCCGCCGCGTCACTGAGCCAGTTTCCGGCGCCAGCCCAGGCCGGCCTCGGTCGTCGTGGCGGGCTTGTATTCGCAGCCGATCCAGCCGTCGTAGCCGAGGCGGTCGAGGTGGGCGAAGAGGAAGGGATAGTTGATCTCGCCGCTGCCCGGCTCGTTGCGGCCGGGGTTGTCGGCGAGCTGGATGTGGCCGATGCGCGGCAGGTACTTCTGCAGTGTCGCGGCCAGTTCGCCTTCCATGCGCTGCGCGTGATAGATGTCGTACTGCACGAAGGCGTTGTCGGCGCCCACCTCGTCAAGCATCGAGATCGCCTGCGCCGTGCGGTTCAGATAGAAGCCGGGGATATCGAAGGTGTTGACCGGCTCGATCAGCAGCTTCAGGCCGGCACCCTTGAACGCAGCAGCGGCACGCGCGAGGTTGCTCGTGAAGGTTTCGCGCAGCGCCGCTTCGGAAATGCCTGCCGGCGCCTTGCCAGCCAGACAGTTGAGCTGCCCGACGCCGAGCGCCTGGGCGTACTCGATGGCGCGCGCCACGCCTGCGCGGAACTCGGCCACGCGGTCGGGGTGGCAGGCGATGCCGCGCTCGCCGGCGTCCCAGTCGCCGGCCGGCAGGTTGTGCAGCACCAGCTGAAGGCCGTTGTCTTCGAGGCGCTGCCTGATCTCGTCAGTCGGGTGGGCGTAGGGGAAGAGGAACTCCACGGCCTCGAAGCCGGCCCTGGCGGCGTGCTCGAAGCGGTCGAGGAAGGGATGCTCGGTGAACAGCATCGAGAGGTTGGCGGCGAAGCGGGGCATGGTTTTGTCTCCTGATTCGTTGTGGAGGCAGATCACTCCAGCAAGCCGGCCAGCTCGAGCCCCTTGCGGCCCTCGGGGTGGCGGCAGTCGATGTCCTCGAACTCGTTGATGTTGTCGATCTCGGTGCCCATCGCCACGTTGGTGACCTTCTCGAGGATCACCTCCACGACCACGGGCACGCTGTACTTGCGCGCCATGGCCTGCGCCTCGCGCAGGGCCGACTCGATCTTCTCGGGGTCGGTGACGCGCAGCGATTTGCAGCCCAGGCCCTGCACCACGGCCTGGTGATCGACGCCGTAGCTGCGCAGGTCGCCTTCGCTTTCGGGAATGTTCTGGTTGTCGAAGGCGAGCTGCACGCAGAAGTCCATCTCGAAGCCGCGCTGGCTCTGGCGGATGAGGCCGTGGTAGCTGTTGTTCACCAGCACCTGCACATAGGGCAGGCGGAACTGCGCGCCGACCGCCAGCTCCTCGATCAGGAACTGGAAGTCGTAGTCGCCCGAGAGGCCGACCACGGTGCGCGTCGGGTCGGCGGCGACGACGCCCAGCGCGGCGGGGATCGTCCAACCCAAGGGCCCGGCCTGGCCGCAGTTGATCCACTGGCGCGGGCCATAGACGTTGAGGAACTGCGCGCCGGCGATCTGGCTCAGGCCGATGGTGGTGACGTAGACGGTGTCGCGCGGGAAGACCTTGTTCATCTCCTCGTACACGCGCATCGGCTTGATCGGCGCTTCGGTGTAGTGGCTCTTGCGGTGCATGAGCTTCTTGCGCTCGGCGCAGCGGGCGGCCCACACGCCGTAGTCCTTCAGCCGGCCCGCGGCTTTGCGCTCGCGCGCCACTTCATTGAGGAGCTGCAGCGCCGCCTTGGCATCGCTGACGATGCCGAAATCCGGGCTGAACACGCGGCCGATCTGCGTGGGTTCGATATCGACGTGAACGAAGCTGCGGCCCTTGCAATACACCTCGGGCGAGCCCGTGTGGCGGTTGGCCCAGCGGTTGCCGATGCCGAGCACGAAGTCGCTCGCCAGCATCGTCGCGTTGCCGTAGCGGTGGCTGGTCTGCAGGCCGCACATGCCGGCCATGAGCGGGTGGTCGTCGGGGATCGTGCCCCAGCCCATCAGCGTTGGGATCACCGGCACGCCGGTGAGCTCGGCGAACTCGACCAACAAATCGCTCGCGTCGGCATTGACGATGCCGCCGCCGGCGACGATGAGCGGCTTGCTCGCCGCGGCCAGCATGTCCAGCGCCTTCTCGACCTGCTTGCGCGTGGCGGCGGGCTTGTAAACCGGCAGCGGCTCATAGGTCTCGATGTCGAACTCGATCTCGGCCATCTGCACGTCGAATCGCAGGTCGATCAGCACGGGCCCCGGGCGGCCCGAGCGCATGAGGTGGAAGGCCTGCTGAAAGGCGCGCGGCACCTGCGCCGGCTCGCGCACGGTGACGCTCCACTTCGTCACCGGCTTGGAGATCGATTCGATATCGACCGCCTGGAAGTCCTCCTTGTACAGCCGCGCGCGCGGCGCCTGGCCGGTGATGCACAGGATGGGGATGCTGTCGGCGCTGGCCGAGTACAGCCCCGTGATCATGTCGGTGCCGGCCGGGCCCGAGGTGCCGATGCACACGCCGATGTTGCCGGCCCGCGCCCGCGTGTAGCCCTCGGCCATGTGCGAGGCGGCCTCGACGTGGCGCGCCAGGATGTGGGCGATCGACTGACGCTCGCGCAGCGCGGAGTACAGCGGGTTGATGGCCGCGGCCGGCACGCCGAAGGCCTGCGAGACGCCTTCCTTCTCCATCACCAGCACGGCGGCCATGGCGGCCTTCATCTTTGCCATTTGCAAATCTCCTGTGGGGTTGCTCGACCGGAGCTAATGGTCGCGGCGCAGGCGCACGAACGGAACCCGCCGGCCGCGCATGACGCTTATTCCGGTGAAGAATGCAGGCGTCCCCTCGCACCCTGGCCTACTCGCCCACCATGGACCGCCTGCTCGCCATTCGCCTGTTCATTCGCGTCGTCGATCTCGGCTCGTTCAGCAAGGCAGCGGCCGACATCGGCATGGGCCAGCCGTCGGCCACCAAGCTCGTTGCGCAGATGGAAAAGCAGCTCGGCTCGCGCCTGCTGCACCGCTCGACGCACGGCGTGACGCCCACCGAGATCGGCGCGCTCTATTACGAAAAGTGCAAGCTCATCGCCCACCATGTCGATGAAGCCGGGACGGTGGCGGCGCTGCTGCAGTCGCAGGTGCAGGGCGGCCTGCGCATCAGCACCTCGGTGGCCTTCGGGCGGCGCGTGCTGGCGCCGCTGGTGATGCGCTTCATGCGGATGAACCCGAAGCTGCAGATCGACCTGAGCTTCGAGGACCGCTACGTGAACCTGGTCGAGCAGGGCGTGGATGTGGCCATCCGCATGGGGCGGCTGGCCGACTCGTCATTGGGCGCGCGCTACCTGGGCGTGAACCCGTGGGTGGTCGTGGCCTCGGCCGACTACCTCGACAAGCGCGGCACGCCCCGCGATGCTGCCGATCTGGCAGCGCACGACGCGCTGATCTACAGCACCGTGCAGGGCGATGCACGTTGGCACTTCACCGGCGTGGACGGGCAGGCCGTGTCGGTGCCGGTGCGGGGGCCGCTGCGCTCGAACAGCCTGTCGGCGCTACTCGCTGCGGCGCGCGAGGGCATGGGCGTGGCGGCGTTGCCGTGGTACGTGGCGCAGGAATCGGTTCGGAGTGGCGGGGTGCTGCCGCTGTTGGCCGACTGGAAGCTGCCTTCGCAGGAGATCCATGCCGTGTATCCGTCGCCCCGGTTGGTGCCGGCGAAGGTGAGCGGGTTTGTGGAGTGGCTGCAGGGGCAGTTCGGTGAGGCTTGGTGGGCTGGGCCCGAAGAAGAACGGTCAGAGGGATCGCTCACCGCCAACGAGGGGTCAGGCGGCCGGCCCGTTTTTGGAGAGCAAGGACGACGCCGCCCTTGAGCCCCTTGAGCATCTGTACATGCGCCAATGGTTTGCAGACTACCGCGGTGCGCACCACGACTTGGCTGCAGTTCTCAGTCCGGACGCTTGCAGATGGTCGGGCGACATGGTCCGTCGGGTACACGCCTTGCTATGTGTGCTGCGCCACTCCGAGCGGCGAACCGCCGTCACGGCCACAATGACCGCCTCCCTGCGCGTGACACGAAAGGCAGTGAATTGAGCTTTCAGTACGACTACGCGACCCGGCCCCCGGCGAGCGTCGAGGGCCTCGGCAGCCGGAGCGAACTGCGGCAGCGCTTCGAGAGCGTTCGTGCGCACACGCTGCGGCTCGCGGCGCCGCTTTCTGCCGAAGACCAATGCGTGCAATCCATGCCGGACGCCAGCCCGGCCAAGTGGCACCTGGCTCACACCAGCTGGTTCTTCGAGACGGTGCTGCTGCGGCCGCAGCTGCGGGGCTACCGGGTGTTCGATGAGCGCTACGCCTTCCTCTTCAACTCCTACTACGAATCGCTCGGTCCCCGCCATGCGCGCGCCGAGCGCGGCATGATCACGCGGCCTTCGGTCGAGGAGGTGCTGCGCTACCGCGAGCATGTCGATGCGGCCATGGCGCACTTCGTCGACACCGCGGACGATGCAGTTTGGAGCGCCGTGGCCGGCACCTTTGTGCTCGGCCTGCAGCACGAGCAGCAGCACCAGGAACTGCTGGCCACCGACATCAAGCACTTGCTGTCGATGAACCCGCTGCAGCCGGTGTATGCGCCGCGGCCGGCCGGGGGGGCCGCCCATGCGCCTCTCAACGAGGTCGAGCCTGCCCCGGGCGACGGGACCTGGCACGCTTGCCGCGAAGGCCTCGCGAAAACGGGCCCGGCGGGGCCTGTCTTGCACCCCGCCGCGGTGTGCGGCGAGCCAATGCGGTGGCTGGATCGGCCGGGCGGCATCTGCCAGGTCGGCGCGCCGTCCTCGCGCGGCGTGGACGACTTTGCTTTCGACAACGAAACGCCGCGCCACCGCGTGCTGTTGCGCGAGCACCGGATCGCCAGCCGGCCAGTGAATTGCGGCGAGTACCTGGCGTTCATACGCGACGGCGGCTATGGCCGCGCAAGCCTGTGGCTGAGCGACGGCTGGGCCGCGGTGCAGTCGCGGGGCTGGAACGCGCCGCTGTACTGGAGCGAGCTGGAGGCAGAGCAGCCCCGCGTCTTCACCCTGCACGGCACGCGCGAGATCGACCTCGCCGAGCCGGTCTGCCATTTGAGCCTGTACGAGGCCGCGGCCTATGCCGAGTGGGCGGGCGCACGGCTGCCGACCGAGTTCGAGTGGGAGGCCGCTGCGGCGGGGGATGAGCCGGCGTTGCAGGGCGTTGGCGAGGTGTGGGAGTGGACGCGCTCTTCCTACGACCCCTACCCGGGCTTTCGACCGCTGCCCGGCGCGCTGGCCGAGTACAACGGCAAGTTCATGGTCGGGCAAATCGTGTTGCGCGGCGGCAGCTGCGCCACGCCACCTGGTCACGCGCGGCCCAGCTACCGCAACTTCTTTCCGCCGGCGGCACGCTGGCAGTTCAGCGGACTCAGACTGGCGAAGGACATCGATCGATGAGCAATATGCTGCGAGCCACGCCCGACCTGCGTGCGCACGGTGTGCCGGCGGCTGCCGTCGCTGAACAAAGCGCGGCGCCGCACGCGCTGCCGCAGGTGATCGACAGCGACTTCGCGCGGGAGCTGCTTGCCGGGCTGGCCCGCCGGCCGCGGCAGATCGCGCCGAAGTTCTTCTACGACGCGGCCGGCTCCGCGCTGTTCGACCGCATCTGCGAGTTGCCCGAGTACTACCCGACGCGCACCGAACTGGCCCTCCTGAACGAGCGTGCGCCCGAGATCGCCGAGTGCATCCAGGAGAGCGTCGGCGAAGGTTTCGGTGACGGCGCCGACATCGTCGAGTTCGGCGCCGGCTCCAGCCGCAAGGTGCGCGTGCTGCTCGATGCGCTGCCCGCACGACGCTTCGTGCCGATCGACATCTCTGGCGAGCACCTGCATGCGGCGGCCGAGGAGCTGCGCGCCGACTATCCCGGCCTGGACGTGCACCCCATCGCCGCCGACTTCACTCGGCCGCTCGAATTGCCCGCCTTGCCGCCCGATGCGCAAGGGCGGCCGGCGCCGCGGGTGGGCTTCTTCCCCGGCTCGTCGATCGGCAACTTCACGCCGCCCGAGGCGCTGCACTTCCTGCGCCAGTCGGCCGCGCTGTTGCATGGCGGGGGCCTATTGATCGGCGTCGATCTGGTCAAGGAGCCGGCCCGGCTGCATGCCGCCTACAACGACGCCGACGGCGTCACGGCGGCCTTCAACCTCAACCTGCTGGCGCGCGCCAACCGCGAACTGGGCGCGAACTTCGAACTGTCGCAGTTTGCGCACTACGCGTTCTACCAACCCGGCCTGCAGCGCATCGAGATGCACCTGGTGAGCCGCCGTGCGCAACAGGTGCGCGTGTGCGGTCACGTCTTCGACTTCGCCGAGGGCGACAGCGTGCACACCGAGAACTCGCACAAGTTCAGCGTCGGCGGTTTTCGCGCGCTCGCCGCGCGGGCGGGCTATGTGCCGGGCCCCGTGTGGTGCGATGCCGAGCGGCTGTTCAGCATTCACTGGCTGGCCCTGCCGCACTGAGGCGGCCGCGCACTCTGCACAAGGAAACTCTGATGAAAGCCATCTGGAACGGCGTGACCGTCGCCGAGAGCGACGACACCGTGGTCGTCGAGGGCAACCACTATTTTCCCGAGGCCGCGCTCAAGCGCGAGTACGTGGCCAGCAGCAACCACCACACGATGTGTTCGTGGAAAGGCGAGGCGAGTTACCACTCGCTGCTGGTGGACGGCAACCTCAATCCCGACGCCGTCTGGTACTACGCCGAGCCGAAAGAAGCCGCGGCCGAGATCAAGGGCCGGGTCGCGTTCTGGAAGGGCGTGAAGATCGAGGAGTGAAAAGCGCGAGGGGGGAGTAACTCCAACGCTCAGGCAGCGACGACCGGAATCCCGCCAACCTCGCCGGTCGCGATGCGTTTTTGCCACTCGGCCGGGCCGGTGTTGTGCACCGAGGTGCCGCTCGAATCGACGGCCACTGTGACCGGCATGTCGGTCACGTCGAACTCGTAGATCGCCTCCATCCCCAGGTCGGCAAAACCGAGCACCTTGGCCTGCTTGATCGCCTTCGAGACGAGGTAGGCCGCGCCGCCCACCGCCATCAGGTAAGCCGACTTGTGCTTCCTGATCGCCTCGATCGCCACCGGCCCGCGCTCGGCCTTGCCGATCATCGAGATGAGCCCGGTCTGCGCCAGCATCATCTCGGTGAACTTGTCCATGCGCGTGGCGGTGGTCGGGCCCGCGGGACCCGTGACCTCGTCGCGCACCGGATCGACCGGGCCGACGTAATAGATCACGCGGTTGGTGAAGTCCACCGGCAGCGGCTCGCCCTTGGCCAGCATGTCCTGGATGCGCTTGTGCGCGGCGTCGCGGCCGGTGAGCATCTTGCCGTTCAGGAGCAGGGTGTCGCCAGGCTTCCAGCCCGCCACTTCCTGCGGCGTCAGCGTGTCGAGATTCACCCGTTTGCTCTTGTTGTAGTCGGGCGCCCACTTCACGTCCGGCCACAGGTCCAGCGAGGGCGGCTCCAGGTAGGCGGGGCCCGAGCCGTCGAGCACGAAATGGGCGTGGCGCGTGGCGGCGCAGTTGGGGATCATCGCCACCGGCTTGCTGGCCGCGTGTGTCGGGTACATCGCGATCTTCACGTCGAGCACCGTGGTCAGGCCGCCCAGCCCCTGCGCGCCGATACCCAGCGCGTTGATCTTTTCGGCCAGCTCGATGCGCAGCTCTTCGGTCTTGTTGCGCGGGCCGCGTTGCTTGAGTTCGTGCATGTCGATGTCTTCCATCAACACTTCCTTGGCCATCAGCATGGCCTTCTCGGCGGTGCCGCCGATGCCGATGCCCAACATGCCGGGCGGGCACCAGCCGGCGCCCATGGTCGGCACCGTCTTCAGCACCCAGTCGACCAGCGAGTCGCTCGGATTGAGCATCACGAACTTGCTCTTGTTCTCCGAGCCGCCGCCCTTGGCCGCGACCTGCACGTCCACCGTGTTGCCCGGCACCACGCTCATGTGCACGACGGCGGGCGTGTTGTCCTTGGTGTTCTTGCGCTCGAAATGCGGGTCGGCCACGATCGAGGCGCGCAGGGTGTTGTCGGGGTTCAGGTAGCCACGCCGCACGCCTTCGTTCACAGCGTCTTCGACCCCCGCCGGGAAGCCCTCGAAGCGCACATCCATGCCGATCTTGAGGAACACGTTGACGATGCCCGTGTCCTGGCAGATCGGCCGGCGGCCTTCGGCGCACAGCTTGGAGTTGGTGAGGATCTGCGCGATCGCGTCCTTGGCGGGGGCGCTTTGCTCGAGCTCGTAGGCGCGAGCGAGGTGGGCAATGTAGTCGGCCGGGTGGTAGTAGCTGATGTACTGCAGCGCGGCAGCGATGCTCTCGACGAGGTCGTCGTGGCGGATCGTGGTCATGAGCGGCGTCCTGTGGAATTCGCCCACGCGGGCGCTGGCCGGCAGTTTACTGAACGCCTTTGCAAGCTCTCACCGGACACCTCGGAGTGCTCGGCCGTCAGCCGACCTGACGACCGGACAGTTGACGACGATGCGCGTGCGCGTGATCGACACATCGCCTTTCTCGGCCGCATCGAGGACTGCCTCTTCCGACGTGAGCGCCCGAACCCCGCGCCCCTCGGCCCAGCGAACCACCACGACTTGCCACAGCGGGCTGTAAGCGCGGTTGGCGTTGTCGGGCCCGGCCGGGGCAGGAGCGGATGCGAAGACGTTGATCTGCTCACCGCCTGGAAACGCGTAAACCAGGTCCACCGCGGTTCGCGTCCCCGGTGGCGAGCCGGCCGGTGAGGCGGCATTCGCCAGCAGTGCAACGTGGTTGACGCCCAGGTCGCGCGCCATCGCCGCGTCGGAGACGTCGGTGGTCACGTAGTGCACCTGGGCCCCCTCGAACCAGGCGAGGTGCAGCGGCAACGACACTTGCGGGCCGCGCGCAGGTTCGGATGTCGGCGCACCCGCGCAGGCGGCAATGCCGAGCACCAGCAGCAGCGCCGCAGCCCTAGACCGCCCCTGCATATTCGCCCCGTGCCGGATAGTCTTTCGCCAGCGCAAAATCGAGCGCCGCGAGCAATTCATCGAAGTGAGGGCGAGCGAAGGGCATGGTCTGCACCGCGCTGTAGTAGAGCGTGGCATCGGGCCGCACGATGAAGACACCGGGTTCGGAGAAAAGGGCAGGTTCTTCGATGCCGATGGAGGTGGTGCCGCGCGAGGTGCTGATGTACAGGCCCCATTCGCGCGCCGTGGCCAGACCGAGGTCGTATCCGATGCGCAGGTCCGGGGCTTTCAGCTTGTCGGCCATCGCCTGCGCCCGTTCGCGGCCGTCGCTCGAAAGGGCGACGATCTTGACGCCACGCTTCTCGAATTCGGCTTGAAGGCGGCCCAGTTCGAGCAGGTACTTGTGACAAATGGGGCAATGCAATCCGCGGTAGAAGACGACGAGGATGAAGTTCTGCGCGGCGTCTGACTGCAGCGAGTAGCTGCCGTGATCGAGCGTGGGCACCTGCAGCGTGGGTACGGGTTGGCGCGGGACAAGCATGTGGAGGCTCCGGGTTCGGCGTTTCGAAGGCCTCACTCTAAGCTCGGCGCAACGACACGGCGCGCTTCATTGACTTCGCCCTGCCTCACCGCGCCAGGCCAGCCTCGATCGACGCGGAGTCTGCATAGCGGCTGAGGAACCGGGAGCGTTGCCTGCGAGGAGTCGCCGAACGCCGAACGCCGAACGCCGAACGGAGAGCCGATCGACGAGCTGTTCTGCGAGCCGATCAACCCCGGCATGTTCAGCCAGTGCTCGCAGGATTGACAGATGCGCTGCGGCGGCGGATGTTCGCGCGGCACCCGGCGCGTGAAAGCAGGGCGGCGATTCGGCCGTCATCGAGCCATCTTCGCCGGCCTTCTCGAGGAGCATCACCATGGCGAAGTCCGGCAATTCAGCTCGGCGCAGCGAGCACACCCTCAGCGTTCGCGCCGGTGAAGTCCTGCCGCGCGGCAGGCCGATCGAGATCCGGTTCGCCCAGGCGCTGCACGAAGAAGCGCGCCGCGGCATCACGCTGGCCGGTCAGCGCGTCGATGTGCGCGATGCGGGCGACGGGCGCAGCTTCGTCATCGATACCGCGGGCCTCCCGTCGGGTTCGCACCGCCTGCGCATCGAAGGCGTGTGGACCGCACGCGGCGGCAAGCGGCTGAGCGACGCCGACATTCCCTTCGAGGTCGTCGACACAACGGCCCCGCTGCCCGAGGATTGCGTGGTTCAGCATGCCGTGCGGCTGCGCATCGGAGCGCTCGAGGTCGAGCGGCTACCGATGAACGGCCGGGGCGAGGGCGCCTGGTTCGACGTGTTCAAGGCCGTGCGCCGCAATTCGGGCGAGCGGGTGCAACTCGCCTTCGACGAGGCCGGCCGCAAGGCCGACCTCGAGCGCGAGCTGCGCCGGCTGGCGCAGCGGCGGCACGAGACCTACGGTGCGGTCCACCCGACCCTGCACGAAGTCGTCCGTCGGCTCGGTCCGACCGAGCCGGTCGATGTGGCGGTATGGCTGCAGGTGCCCGAGCCGGAGCGCGCGGACAAGCCGCCCAGGGGCAGGGTGCGGCGCCGACCGGCCTCGGAGGAGGCCGAGCGCGAACAGTGGCAGGCGCTGGCCAAGCGCTTCGCCGAGACGGCGCGCCGCTACGGCTTGGAGCTCGGCCGGCTCGACCCTGCCGCGCCGCTGCTCTATGGCCGCCTGCCGGCCGGCCAGGTGGCCGAACTCGCGGCCGCACCCAAGGTCGCGGCGGTGTTCCTTCACGAGACCGAGGGCTTCGACGATCTCGGCAACTCCATCGCCATTGCGAACAGCGACGACGCGCACGCCGACGGCTTCACCGGCGCGGGCGTCAACGTGGCGGTCTATGAGCGCGGGCCCGACGACACCACCAACCTCACCATCACCGCGCGCTTCGACTCCGACCCCGACACCAGCCAGCATTCCCGCCACGTCCACGGCATCGTCCGCAACACCGAGCGGCGCGCACCGAACGGCCACGCGCCGGGCTGCAACCTGCACTCGGCCAACAGCTACGACCTCGACGCCATCCGCTGGGCCGCCGAGGACCGCGGCTGCACCGTGATTAGCCAGAGCTTCCACCGCGACAGCGAGCAGACCTCCTCCGGCCTGTCCTTCGACGACGTCTACAAGGACCACCTCGCGCTGCGCTGGCCCTACCCGACGATCTGCGAAGCGGCGGGCAACGGCGCCACCACCGAGTACGTCAACCACAAGGGCTACAACCGGCTCACCGTCGGCAACCACAACGACACCGCCTCGGGCATGGCCGGCGATTCAGTGTTCCGCAATCCGGCCTCCTCGCACGGCGACCGCGAACTGCCGGAGATTGCCGCCAACGGCATGGGGGTCACGGCGGTCGGGCTTACGCTCGGTGGCACCAGCATGGCCACGCCGGCAGTGGCCGGTGCGGCGGCGCTGATCCAGCAGGCCAACGCGACCCTGCAGTCCTGGCCCGAAGGCTGCCGCGCGATCCTGATGGCTGCTGCCTGGCGCAACCCCGCGGCGGGGACGTGGCGGGCCGACGTGATCGCGGGCGTCGATGCCGCCGATGGGGCGGGCGCGCTGGACGCCGACGCCGCCGTGCGCATCGCGCGCAGCCGGCGCTCGCGCAACGGCGCGGCCGCGAGCCGGGGCTGGGACGTGGGCACCTTCCGCTCGGCCGATGTGGACGCCGATGGCTACGCCACGTCTCTGTACCGTGTCAGCGTGCCGCGCACCTTGCTCACGGCGTACGTGAAGGTGGCGCTGGCCTGGGATGCCAAGGCGACGAGGCTGAACATTCCCGGCTTCCCGGGCTTGTCGGTGCCGCTCTCGTATCTCTCGGTCGATCTCGATCTGGAGGTGCGCGATGCCGCCGGCGCCACCGTGGCGTGGAGCGCGTCGTGGGACAACAGCTACGAGATCGCCGAGTTCGCCGCCCGGCGCGGCCAGACCTACGAGATCCGCATCCGGCGCTGGTCTGGCACCGACGACGTCTGGTACGGGCTGGCCTGGAACGTCACGGGAATCAGCATCGTGGTGGCCTTGGAGGATCTGGCGGGCATCTCTCTCGGCGGGCGCTGACGGGTCGACGGGCCGGCCGGGCTCGATCCAAAGCTCGCTCGAATCGACGAAAGGCACCCGGCGCCATGCCGGGACGTTCAGAAACGGTAGATCGCCGCCAGCCCGGTTGAAGAGGGCATCCGCTCGGCCGGCACCACGATCACCTCGCCGCCCGTGCGCAGCACCTGCTCGGCCAGATCGTCGAGCAGGTCATCGACGCCGGGATGCGCCATCTCGCCGGCGCGGGGTACGCCGGTGCTTGCATCCAGGCGCCCGGGCAGTTGCCGTTGCGCTTCGACGAGCAAGGTCTCGACGCGGCCTTGCGCCGCCGCCGCCGCGACCTGCGGCAGGCCGTCGTCGCCGCGCTGCGCGGCATGCGCCGCGCCGAAGCGCTCCACGAGCCCGGCCAGCCGCTGCAGGACCAACGGCTCCAGGATCTGCCATGCCCGCGCGCGAAGCTCGTCGATCGACAGCGCCTCGGGGTTGGTCTCGATGCCGGACTCGATAAGTTGCGCGTTGTGGCTCAGCGCGCGAAAGGGCGCGTGGTATTCGGGCAGCGCAGCCAGGATCAAGGGCAGGCCCGAAGGTTTCGAGTGATGCTCGGTCACGGCCCGATCGACGGCGCGGAAATAGCGCTCGGTCTGCTGGTCGACCACGTCCTTCTTCGATCCGTGGCCGTGTCGCATGCCGCCCGTCTTCGCACCGCCTGCGCCACGGTTGGAGCCTGCGCCGCCGGCCGCCGGGCCGGTGCCGTAGGAATGCGCCTGGCCCTGCGACTCGGGCAGCTCGTCGCCGAGCGCGTCGGTGACCGTTGCCGGTACGTCGGCCGCCGGTTCGATTTCGTCGAGTGCGTCGCGGTTGCCTTCGAACAGCCGGATGTCACGGCGGTTGATGCTCAGGATCTGGAATCGATCGGCCGACTGCTGGATGCGCAGCAGCGGCTTGACGTGGAAGCTGTCGGCCACGATGGCCAGCTCCGCCATCTGTCGTTGCACCCGGATCACCCGGAACAGCCCCGGCGCGCCGAACGCCGCGAGGGCCTCGGTGGTGTGATTCCAGAAGGCCGCGTCGTCGGCCAGCGCATGAAAGGGTTCGAGCAGCGCGTCGATGGCGTCCGCTTGATGCGCGCGTTCGAGCGAGTCCCGCGCCTGTTCGACGAGATTGCGAAAACGGATCGGGTCCTGCGCGTTGTCGGGGTGGTGGCGGTGGGTCGGCTGGTAGATCGACACGCACGGTCCTGTGCGGCCAGCTGCGAGAAGGTCTTCGAGATCTCGGGAATGAGCCATGGCGATGAAATTCCTGAAGTCGGCCTACACCGCGCCGTCGTTGTCCGGCCGGCCGCCGCTGCGTCGGCCGGCTTCGAGCTTGCCGAAAACGGTGTCGAGCGCGCGGACCAGCTTGTCCGAAGCTCCGCTGATGGCCAGATCGACCGTCGGCGCATGGTGGTCGACCGACATGGGCTGGCGTCCGGCGACACGCGCTTCCATCATGCAGCGCTTGTCGTCGCCACCGCTCTTGTCGCTGTTCAGATCATTCAAGTGAACCTCGACCCGCGTGATCCGGTCGGCAAAGCGTTCCAGCGACGATCGGACCTCCGATTCGAGCCGTGCGGCAAGGTCTACCGAGCCGAGCAGATGGTTGTCTGTATTGAGCTGGATTTGCACGACGGACTCCTCGTTGCGGGTGGAGTTGTCATGCGGCAAGCACTGTGCCCAAGGATGCCAATCACGCTCGAACCCGCTCGCCCAACTCGCGCAGCAAGGCGCCGAACTCGGTCGGGAACGGGAACACGATCGTCGTGTTGTTCTGCTGGCCGATGGTGGCCAGCGTGCTCAGATAGCGCAACTGCATCGCCTCGGGCTGCTGCGCCAGCACCTGTGCGGCCTCGAGCAGCTTGCGCGCGGCCTGCTCCTCGCCTTCGGCGTTGATGACCTTGGCGCGGCGTTCGCGCTCGGCCTCGGCCTGGCGGGCCATCACGCGCACCATGTTCTCGCCCAGGTCGATGTGCTTGAGCTCCACGTTGGCGACCTTCACGCCCCACGCTTCGGTCTGTGAATCGAGGATGGCCTGGATGTCGTTGTTGAGCTTGTCGCGCTCGGAGAGCATGGAGTCCAGGTCATGCCGGCCGAGCACCGAGCGCAATGTGGTCTGCGCCAGTTCGCTGGTGGCTTGGCGGTAGTTCTCGACTTGGATCACCGAGGGCTCAGGGCCGACCACGCGAAAGTAGATCACCGCGCTGACGCGCACCGAGACGTTGTCGCGCGAGATCACGTCCTGGCCCGGCACGTCGAGCACCTGCGTGCGCTGGTCGACGCGCACCATCTGCTGCACCACCGGCACCAGCAAGATCAGCCCGGGCCCCTTGACGCCGGTGTAGCGGCCGAGCGTGAACACCACGCCGCGTTCGTATTCGCGCAGGATGCGCACCGACATCGCCAGCAGCACCAGCACCAGCGCGATGAGCGGACCGAAGTAGACGAGACCGGACATGATGAGTTCTCCTGTAGGACTTGTGGTGGTGAGAAAGGA
>NZ_JACDCU010000033.1 GCF_013817365.1 Methylibium sp.
AGCTGAAGCAGCGCGGGCGCCAGCGGCAGCCGCTCGGCCGCGAGAGCCGCGCCGCCGAGCGCAAGCGCCCCGCCGAACAGCGCGCCGACGAAGCTGGCGCCGAGCGCCAGGATCAGGATCTGCAACAGCACCAGCGCTGCCAGCCGGCCATCGCGCAAGCCCAGCGCCCGCAGCGTGGCGAGAGTCCCGAGCTTGCCTTGCAGGTACGCCTGCACGCTGTTGAAGACGCCCAACCCACCGATGAACAGCGCCGAGAAACCCACCAGCAGCAGGCCCGATCCGATCTGCCCCAGCACCTCGGCGATGCGCTCGCTGCGTTGCTCGAAGCTGCGCACCTCGGCGTCGGCGCGGGGAAAGGCCGCCATGAAATTGTCGCGCCACGCCGCCGGCTCGAGCTCGGTGCGCACGCGGTAGCGGTAGGCCACACGGCTGAGCGGCTGCACCAGGCCGGTGGCCTGCAGCGCACCGGCCGCCACCAGCGCGGGCGCGCCGCTCCAGTCGGCGCGCAGGCTGCGGTCGGGCTGGCGCAGGACCACCGCGCGCACTTCGAGACCGATGTCGCCGATCTCGACGCGGTCGCCCGGCGCGAGGCCCAGGCGTTGCGCCAGCACCGCGTCGAGCGCGACGCCCCAGGTGCCATCGCGCAAGGCCAGCGTCTCAGTCAGCGATCCGGCCGGGGACAGCGTCACGCTGCCGTAGAGGGGGTAGCGTGCGTCGGCGCTCTGCAGCTCGATGAGCTGCGCGCGGCCCTCGGCGGTCCGCAGCATGGTGCGCAATTCGGTCAGCAGCGAGACCTCGCCGCGCGCGCGCATCCAGGCGATCTCCGCCTCTTCGAGCGGGCGGTCGTGGCGCACTTCCACATCGCCACCGAACAGCGCGCGTGCATCGGCCTGAAGGCTGCCGGCGACTTGTCGGTAAAGCCCGCCGCCGGCGGCGACCAGCGCCACGCCCAGGGCGAGGCAGGCGCAGAAGATCCACAGCGATCGGCCGCTGGCGCGCAGGTCGCGCCAGGCCAGGCTAAGCAGGAAGCGCATGCGGTGCGGCGCCCAGACGGCGGGCTTCGTGAGCGCCGTCGCCTTCGTGCGCCGTGGTCTCGTGAAGACGCCCGTCGTGCAGTTGCAGCACGCGGTCGCAGCGGGCGGCGAAGGCCAGGTCGTGGGTGACCAGCACCAGGGTCGTGCCGGCGTCGTGGTTGAGCTCGAACAGCAGGTCGCGGATCACCTCGCCGGTGTGGTCGTCGAGGTTGCCGGTGGGTTCGTCGGCCAGCAGCAGGCCCGGGCTGTGCACCAGCGCGCGGGCGATCGCCACGCGCTGCTGCTCGCCGCCCGAGAGCTGGCTCGGGTAGTGGTCCATCCGCGGCGCGAGGCCGACGCGGCGCAACTGCTCGCGCGCTTTCGGGTAGCCATCGGTGCGGCCGGCGATCTGCAGCGGCAGCGCCACGTTGTCGAGCGCGTTCAGGCTCGGCAGCAGGTGGAAGGACTGGAACACGATGCCGATGCGGTCGCGCCGCAGATCGGCCAGCGCATCGCGGTCGAGGGCGTCGAGGTCCACGCCATCGACCCTCACGCTGCCCGCGCCCGGTCGCTCCAGGCCGGCGAGCAGCAGCAACAACGAGGTCTTGCCCGAACCCGACGGCCCGGCGATGGCCACGCTCTGGCCGGCGGCGATGTGCAGGTCCACGCCGCGCAGCACGTCGATGCGCGCCGCGCCCATCATGTAGTGCATGGAAAGGCCGGTCAGTGCGATCATGGAAAATTTGCGCCGAGGCGGGAGCGAAAAGCGGCCAGTGTGGCGGGAGCAACACTGCGTCGGCCGCGCAGGGGCATTCACCTCCAGAGCGATGCCATGAACGAAAGCAACCCCGCGCAGGCGACTCCGAACGCCACCGCGCACATCGGGCCCTGGACGCCGTTGAAGCAGCCGGTGTTCCGCATGCTGTGGGGCGTGTGGGTCACCGCCAACGCCTGCATGTGGATGAACGACGTTGCGGCCGCCTGGATGATGACGTCGCTGAGTTCGTCGCCGCTGATGGTGGCGCTGGTGCAGTCGGCCTCCACCTTGCCGGTGCTTCTGCTGGGCTTGCCCAGCGGCGCGCTGGCCGACATCGTGGACCGCCGGCGGTATTTCATGATCACGCAGATCTGGGTCGCCGCCGTGGCGCTGCTGCTGGGCGCCGTGGTCTTGCTGGGCGCGATGACGGCGCCGCTCCTTCTGGCGCTGACCTTCGCCAACGGCATCGGCCTGGCGATGCGCTGGCCGGTGTTTGCCGCGATCGTCCCGGAACTGGTACCGCGCCCACAGTTGGCGGCAGCGCTGGCGCTCAACGGCATCGCGATGAACGCGTCGCGCATCATCGGGCCGGTCATCGCGGGGGCGATCATCGCCAGCGCCGGCAGCGCCTATGTGTTCGCGCTCAACGCGCTGCTGTCGGTGGCTGCGGCCTTCGTCATCCGGCGCTGGAAGCGCGAGCAGAAGGTCAGCGCCTTGCCGGGCGAGCGCTTCATCGGCGCGATGCGGGTCGGCATGCAGTACGTGTGGCAGTCACGCCCGATGCATTCCATCTTGCTGCAGGTGGCGCTGTTCTTCCTGCAGGCGACCGCACTGCTCGGGCTGTTGCCGCTGGTGGCCAAGGGGCTGCGGGGCGGCGACGCGGGCACGTTCACGCTGCTGCTCGCATCGATGGGCGCCGGCGCCATCGTTGCAGCGATGTTCCTGCCGCGGCTGCGCCGCGCGTTTCGCAGCGATGCACTGGTGATCTACGGGACCGCGCTGCAGGCCGCGGCGATGCTGGTGGTGAGCGTGGCTCCCACCGCCGCCGTGGCGGCGCCGGCCATGATGGTGGCGGGCGCGGCATGGCTCACGGTGGCGAACTCGCTGATGGTGTCGGCCCAGATGGCTTTGCCCGACTGGGTGAGGGCGCGCGGCATGTCCATCTTCCAGATGGCGCTGATGGGCAGCAGCGCCGCCGGCGCCGCGCTGTGGGGATTGGTCGCGACATGGACGGATGTGCGCACCAGCCTGATCAGCGCGGCGGTTTTCGGGCTGGCCTGCGTACTGCTGACGCGGCGCTTCCTGCCGAAGGCCGGCGCCGACGAAGACCTCACGCCGACGCAGTTTGCGCGGCCGGTCGGCACCGAGATCGACCTCGATCTGCGCGAGGGCCCGGTGCTGGTCACGATCGACTACCTGATCGACCCGGCGCGCACCGACGAATTCCTGCAGGTGATGCAGGAAAGCCGCCGCAACCGCCTGCTGCACGGCATGCTGTCGTGGGGCCTGTTCCGCGATGCGGCCGATTCACGGCGCTTCATCGAACACTATGTGGACGAGTCGTGGGTGGAGCACCTGCGACACTTCGAGCGCATGACGGCGTTCGATGTGGCCTTGCGCGAGCGGCGGCTCTCGTTTCACGTCGGGGCCTCGCCGCCGCTGGTGTCGCGCTACATCGCGCAGGCGCTGCGGAGGTAGTTGTCCTTACATCGCGAGCAGCAGCACCGCGTATGCGGCGACGCCGAGCAGGAACGCCGAGAACCGGCTCTCCCGCCGCTCGGGAAGCTCTTCCTTCATCACGTTGAGAATCACGCCTCCTGCCACGAGCGCGATCAGCACCACGATCGCCGTGGCTTCGATCTGCGTGTAGAGGCCGAGCAGCCAGCCGCCCAGCACCGCGACGGCCAGCACCCACCGCCCCACACGGTCATAGCGGCTCTTGTGATGCTCGTGCAGCCCGAAGTCGGTCACGAGGAAATGCAGCGCCATGGCCAACGCGAAGAAGACGAGGGAAGGGGTGTCCGACGTATTTCGGTGCAGCAGCAGATAGCCGATCAGCACGTTGTAGGCCGCGAACGACGCGATGTGCAGGGCGAACACGCCGGCGCTGGTCGCGTCTTCGCGTTGCCTTGATCGCTCGCTGTAACGCGACGTCAGAGCGAACCGCTCCAGGCCATAGAACGCCACGAGACCGGCCAGCGCGATCAGGTAGACGTGTCGGTCGGCGAAGGCCACCGCGCTGCTCGTCGTTTCGGACAGCACGTCTTGCCCTTCGCTCAGTTCCGGCAAAAGATGCAGGAACACGTAAGCGACCGACACACCGCCGGCGATGGACAGCCAGCGGCTGCGAGGCGTCCCGGACAGCACGCTCAAGCGTCCGACGAGAAGGTGGATTGCCACCATCGCGATGACGGCAACGAGCGAAACCAGGAACTGGGGCATCGGGTCGTGACGGCAGGCAATGCCATTGCGACCGTCAACAGCAACCGATGTTCCTGCGCGGGAAGAACAGGGCCTGTCGATCTTCAGAGGGCTTCGCTCGGATCGAAATCCAGTTCGACTTTCGCGCCGTTGGGATCGAAGCAGAACAACTGCGCTCAGGAGCGCGGCTTGCTCTGAATCCGCCAGTTACCCATCGTGGGCAGCCGCAATGGTGAGGAGTTCTCACAATGAAGCCAAACGATCAACACACTGCGTTGACGCCACAGAAGCGTCCGTTGCCCCGGCGTCGACTCGAAGGCGCGCGCGCTCATGATGCGGCTGGCCGATCGGCTCCCGTCCGAATGGGAGATCGACGTTGAGGACCTCGGCAACGTCTATGGCCGCGCACGCATCCAGAGCTGCAATGCGTGCGTTTCGACGTCGATGGCGCTGTGCGTGTGGCCGTGCAATTGCTACGAAGCGGGCGACAAGAACGAGCCCGATCTGATGTGGGGCCTCGACCTGTATGCGCGGCTGGATCTCGCCGACGCCTGGGCCTTCGTGGCCCCTGTCAACTGGTACGCACCAACGTCGAACCTCAAGCTCATGTTCGACCGGCTGGTCTGTGCCAACGGCGGCAATCCGCGGGAGGACCTGATCGACCACAAGAACCCGGAGAAGGCCATGGTGCTCGAACGCACCGGCGAGTGGCGCGAAGAACTCTCGCTCAATCATCTGGAGGGGCGCACTGCCGCCTTCTTCTGCTACGGTGACGATGCGGCCGAGGAGCGCGACCGGGAGGGGCGGCCCCGCTACCTGCGCCATCCTGATTGGTTCGATCCTGCCGCCGAGCCGATGCGCGACGGACTGCGCGACGCCTATGCGCCGCTAGTTTGGCAGTGCCGCTTCAGCGGTGTCGAGGTGCCCGATCCGTTGTGGACCTACCAGGACTTCGGCAAGGGACGCATCTACGCGGACAACCAGGCCGAGCAACTGCCCACCGAGCCGGGATTCTTCGAGGCCTTCGACGCCTGGACGGACCGCTTGGCCGCGCATGTCTCGGCCAAAGGACGGGTGGCGCCAGGCAAGTACCGCGCCTTCGGCTACCAGGCACCCTCGCACCGCTGGGCCGACGCGAAGTTGAAGTGGCGCGAGCTGCGCCTCAACGCCGGGCTGCCGCCCGCCGGCTCTTCGCCTGCGGCGCAGCAGGCGGCCGGGCTCAACCAAGACGCCACCTTCTCACCGAAACGCAGCGAAGCAACCCGCCACGGCGATGCCGCCGACCGAGCGCCGTAGCCCGCGAAACGATCTGGCGTCCTCGACAACCAAGCCGGCAAAAAGGAGAAGAGTCATGGAACAGCGAATGAATGAAACCGGAACTGAAACCGGAGTTGCTGCGACTGCCCTGATGGGCGCCGCTGCCGGCGCGATTGCGGTCTGGGCCCTGGATCGTGTGGACTGGTTCATGTGGAACCGTCTGGACGCGAGAACCCGCACGAGGACCGTTTCGGTGCGACCTGCCGGCGAGCCGCCATCGCATGCGCTGGTCAGCACGATCGAAAAGGCCGCTGGCCTGAATGCGACGGACAGGCACGATCTCGCTGGTGACATCACCCACTACATGATCGGCATCGGACCGGCTGCCGGGTATGCCGTCATGAGAGACAAGTTGCCCGGTCGAGGGCCCATGCGCGGCCTGCTCTATGGCCTTGGTGTTTTTCTGATGCAGGATGAAGCCTTCAATACAGCAACCGGACTGGGTGCGAAGCCGCAAGCCTATCCATGGCAGGCGCACGCAAGGGGGCTGATTGCTCATCTGGTCTACGGGGTAACGACCGAGCTCGTTCTCAACGCGATGGAGCGGGCAGTCGAGTCGGCTCGCTCGGGCGGGACTGCCGGAGGCACAGGCCCAGCGATGGAGCTATCCCGCGACTCGAATGGAAAGCGGGTCGACAAAGGCACCGAGACGGCAAGGACCGATGAAGCAGAAATCCAAGGCCAGCCCTCACCGATATCGACTCACTGATGACACTCAAACGTCGATGTTGGCCGCCCTCAGTGCGTTCGCTTCGATGAACTCCCGCCTCGGCTCCACCTCGTCGCCCATCAACATCGTGAACACCCGGTCCGCCTCGATCGCATCGTCGATCTGCACCTTGAGCAGTCTTCGCACGGCCGGATCCATGGTGGTTTCCCAGAGCTGCATCGGATTCATTTCGCCCAGGCCCTTGTAGCGCTGCCGGGCGACGCTGTTCTCGGCCTGCTGCATCAGCCAGGCCATGGCCTCGCGGAAGTCGCCGACCTGGGCTTCCTTCTGCCTCTCGCCTTCGCCCTTCTTGACCACGGCGGTGGCGGCGACCAGGCCGTTGAAGGTGGTGCCGGCGGTGCTCAGCGCCTCGTAGTCGGCGCCGTGCACGAAGTCGGCGGTGATGACGCTGCTTTTGGTGTTCCCGTGGTGGCGACGGCCGATGCGCAGCAGGTGCTTGTCGGTGCGCGCGTCGAATACGGCGTGCACGTCGGCGTCGTGCAACGCAGCCATCAATGCAGCCGCCGAGGTTTCGGCTGCGGCGAGGGTGTCGAGATCGAGCACCAGGCCGTCCGCGATGGCGCGCAGCGCCTCCACGTCCATCCAGTTGGCCAGCCGGTCCACGACGTTGTTGGCCAGTACGTACTGGCGCGCCAGCGTTTCGAGCGCGTCACCCTCGAGCACCGCGCCGTCCACGCCGGTCTCGAGCCGCGCCTCGCGCAGGGCCACCTTGAGCAGGTAGCCGTCGAGCTCCAGGCCGTCTTTCAGGTACTGCTCTTCCTTGCCGAACTTCACCTTGTAAAGCGGCGGCTGGGCGATGTAGATGTGGCCGCGCTCGACCATCTCGGGCATCTGGCGGTAGAAGAAGGTCAGCAGCAAGGTGCGGATGTGTGCGCCGTCGACGTCCGCGTCCGTCATGATGATGATGCGGTGGTAGCGCAGCTTGTCGGGGTTGTATTCGTCCTTGCCGATGCTGGTGCCTAGGGCGGTGATGAGCGTGAGGATCTCGTTGCTCGTGAGCAGCTTCTCGAAACGCGCGCGCTCCACGTTCAGGATCTTGCCGCGCAGCGGCAGGATCGCCTGGAACTTGCGGTCGCGGCCCTGCTTGGCGCTGCCGCCGGCCGAGTCGCCCTCGACGATGTAGATCTCGCACAGCGCCGGGTCCTTTTCCTGGCAGTCGGCCAGCTTGCCGGGCAAGCCCATGCCGTCGAGCACGCCCTTGCGGCGCGTCATCTCGCGCGCCTTTCGGGCGGCCTCGCGGGCGCGCGCGGCATCGACGATCTTGCCGCAGATGATCTTGGCGTCGGTCGGGTTCTCCAGCAGGTAGTCGTTGAGCAGCTTGCCGACGATTTCTTCCACCGGGCCGCGCACCTCGCTCGACACGAGCTTGTCCTTGGTCTGGCTGCTGAACTTGGGCTCGGGCACCTTGACGCTGATCACGCAGGCCAGACCTTCGCGCATGTCGTCGCCGGCGATCTCGACCTTGGCCTTCTTGGCAAGGTCGTTGTCGTCGATGTACTTGTTGATCACGCGGGTCATCGCCGCGCGCAGGCCGGTCAGGTGGGTGCCGCCGTCGCGCTGCGGGATGTTGTTGGTGAAGCAGAGCACGCTCTCGTTGTAGCCGTCGTTCCACTGCATCGCCACTTCGACGCCGATGTTGGTGTTGAACTCGCTGGTCTTGTCGCCGAGGGCGTGGAAGATGTTGGGGTGCAGCACCTTCTTGCCGGTGTTGATGAATTCGACGAAGCCCTTCACGCCGCCGGCATATTCGAAGTTGTCTTCCTTCGCGTTGCGCTCGTCGACCAGGCGAATCTTCACGCCGTTGTTCAGGAAGCTGAGCTCGCGCAGCCGCTTGGCCAGCACGTCGTAGTGGAAGTCGATGTTGGTGAAGATCTCTTCGTCGGGCAGGAAGTGCACTTCGGTGCCGCGCTTCTCGGTTTCGCCGGTGATCCGCATCGGGCTGATCTCGAAACCATTGCGCTGTTCGATCACGCGCTCCTGCGGCACGCCGCGCTTGAACTCCATCAAATGCACCTTGCCCTCACGCCGCACCGTGAGGCGCAGCTGCTTTGACAGCGCATTGACGCAACTCACGCCCACGCCGTGCAGCCCACCCGAGACCTTGTAGCTGTTCTGGTTGAACTTGCCACCGGCGTGCAATTCGGTGAGTGCGATCTCGGCCGCACTGCGCTTGGGCTCGTGCTTGTCGTCCATCTTCACGCCGGTGGGAATGCCGCGGCCGTTGTCGATGACGGAGATGGAGTTGTCGGAATGGATGGTGACGAGGATGTCGTCGCAATGCCCGGCCAGCGCCTCGTCGATGGAGTTGTCGACCACCTCGAACACAAGGTGGTGCAGGCCGGTGCCGTCCGACGTGTCGCCGATGTACATGCCAGGGCGCTTGCGCACGGCCTCCAGGCCTTCGAGGATCTGGATCGAGCCTTCGCCATAGGCGACCGACGCGTCCGAGCCGATGGAGATCACGTGGCCTTCGGCCGAAGGCACAGGCTGCCGGGTCACGCCGTTGTCGACGTGGTGCTGCGGGATTTTCGGGTCGCTCATGGGGGCTCTTTTCACTCGCTGGGCTGGGACTTTTCGGGAAAGCCGGCCCCTTCAAAACGCGGCAGCGGGCTCACGGCCCGCTGTGCTGGCAAGGCGGGGTGAGATTCAAATGCGCATCGGCATCACGACGTACTTGAAGCCGGCCTGCTCGGGCACCGTCACGAGCGCCGAGCTGTTGCCGTCCTGCAGCGACAGGCTGACCATCTCCTGGTCCATGTTGGCCAGTGCGTCCATCAGGTAGGTCACGTTGAAACCGATCTCGATGGCATCGCCGCCGTAGTCGATCTCGAGCTCTTCCTTGGCTTCTTCCTGCTCCGCATTGCTCGACGCGATGCGAAGGGTGCCCGGCTCAATGTTGATCCTCACGCCCTTGAACTTCTCGCTGGTCAGGATGGCGGCGCGCTGCAGGCTGGCGAGCAGCGGTGCACGACCCAGGGTGACGTGGTTCTTGTGGTTCTTCGGAATGACGCGGTTGTAGTCGGGGAACTTGCCTTCGACCAGCTTGGTGACGAACTCCATGCCCGAAAAAACGAACTTGGCCTGGTTGCCAGCGAAACGCATCTCGATGGTTCCCTCGCCGCCTTCCTTGTCATCGCGCAGCAGGCGCTGCAGCTCGAGCACGGTCTTGCGCGGCAGGATCACCTCCTGCCTGGGCATCTCGACCTCGAGCGTCGCCTGGGCGAGCGCGAGCCGGTGCCCGTCGGTGGCAACCAGGGTGAGGCTCTTGCCTTCGGCCACGAACAGAATGCCGTTGAGGTAGTAGCGGATGTCGTGCACCGCCATCGCGAAGTGCACCTGCGCGATCAGCGCCTTGAGCGACTTCTGTGGCACGCTGAAGGCCGGGCCGAAATCGGCGGCCTCCTGCACCAGCGGGAAATCCTCGGCTGGCAGGGTCTGCAGGGTGAAGCGGCTCTTGCCGCCTGAAAGCGTCAGCTTGCTCTGTGCCGAACTCAGCGTGACGTTCTGATCGGCCGGCAGGGTGCGCAGGATGTCAATCAGTTTGCGCGCTCCCACCGTCGCCTGGAAATCGCCCGCATCGCCCTCGAAGCTGGCCCGGGTGCGCACCTGGATTTCCAGATCGCTGGTCGTGAACTCGATCTCCGGACCGGTCTTGCGCAGCAGCACGTTGGCTAGCACGGGCAGGGTGTGCCGGCGTTCGACGATGCCGGCCACCGCCTGCAGCGCAGCGAGAAACTTTTCCTGCGGGCTCTTCAAGACAATCATTTGAACCTCTTTAAGACTAGTCGTATTAGTAGGGGGAGCGCTGTCCTGTGGACAAGGCTATTTTCGCCTGATGGGGCAGGGATTTAGCACGCCCCGAAGCCTGTGCGCAAACGCGCCGGTCGTGCGGGAGTGGCCGGCAACAACTTTGCATTCGCGCTCTGGCCTGTGGACAGCCTGGCACTTGACGAGAACTTGTCCCCAGGTTTGTCACTTGACGGCACGGGCATGGGCGTGCTCATCCTTTGAGGGTCTGCTCCAGCACGTGCAGCTGCTGGTTGAGTTCGGTGTTCTTGCCGCGCTCCGCGCCGATCTTGCGCACCGCGTGCAAGACGGTGGTGTGGTCGCGACCGCCGAACAGTTCGCCGATTTCCGGCAGGCTTTTTTGCGTGAGCTCCTTGGCCAGATACATGGCGATCTGGCGCGGCCGGGCGATCGAGGCGGGCCTCTTCTTGGAGTACATGTCGGCGACCTTGATTTTGTAGAAGTCGGCGCAGGTCTTCTGGATGTTCTCGACCGAGATCTGCCGGTTCTGGATCGACAGCAGGTCTTTCAGTGCCTCGCGGGCCAGCGCGATGTTGATGTCCTTCTGCGAGAAGCGCGCATAGGCCAGCACCTTGCGCAGCGCGCCTTCGAGCTCGCGCACGTTGGCGCGCACGTTCTTGGCGATGAAGAAGGCCACGTCCTCGGGCATGGGCGCGCCTTCGACGTCGGACTTCTTCATCAGGATGGCCACACGCATCTCGAGCTCGGGCGGCTCGATGGCCACCGTGAGTCCGGCGTCGAAGCGCGAGGTGAGGCGCTCGTCGATGTCGGCCAACCCCTTGGGGTAGGTGTCGCTGGTCATGATGATGTGTGCGCGCTTGGCGAGCAGCGCCTCGAAGGCGTTGAAGAACTCCTCCTGTGTGCGCTCCTTGCCGGCGAAGAACTGCACGTCGTCGATCAGCAGCAGGTCGAGCGAGTGGTACTTGGCCTTGAGCTCGTCGAAGGTCTTGCGCTGGTAGTTCTTCACCACGTCGGTGATGAACTGCTCGGCATGCAGGTACAGGATGCGCGCGTCCGGCCGGTCGCCCAGCAGCGCATTGCCCACCGCATGGATCAGGTGCGTCTTGCCCAGGCCGACCCCGCCGTAGATGAACAGCGGGTTGTACATGGCGCCCGGAGCGCCGGCCACGTGCAATGCCGCCGTGCGGGCCATCTGGTTGGCGCGACCGGGCACCAGGGTGTCGAAGGTCAGGTTGGCGTTCAGGCGGTGCTGGGGCTGCGCTGCAGCGCCGGCCGAGGTGGCCGTTGCGCTCCTTACCGGCCGCGGCGTGGTGCCCAGCCAGGCCCCGAGGGCTTGAGGCTGGCCGTTGGCGACTGCAGGTTCGCCGCGTGGCGGCGCTTCGCGCGCGGCGAGCAGCAATTCGAGCCGGACCGGCTTGCCGACCAGCTCGCTGAGCACGTTTTCTATCCGAGCCCCGTACTGGTTGCGGATCCAGTCGAGCTTGAAGCGGTTGGGCACGCGCAAGGTGGCTACAGCGCCTTCGCCCTGGTCGATCAGGTCGGCGGCGGGCAGCGGGCGTATCCAGGTGTTGAACTGCTGCTCGGGCAGCTCGGTCGCCAGGCGTTCGCAGCCGCGCGACCAGACATCGGCGCTCATCGGTGTTGTGGACAATCAAGGTCGGAGCGATGGAATTCTAGCGGGGCATCGGGGGCAAAAACCGTGTTATCCACAGTTTGTGGAGCCCGCCCGCGCAGGCTGCTGACGAGCGCGTGCAGAGCCCCCAAACCGGCAAATCGTTGACCGGAAAAGACTTTCTTGCTCTAATCACGGGTTTTCCGCGGGGTGATCGACGGACTTCGTTGCGGCCTCGGCTCCTGGCGTACGTCACGGTCAAGAGCGCGCGGTCACTGGCGCGGGGTCGAGCAAACGAGATCTCCCAGAGAGATTCCGGCCAGCAACGCCGCATCCAGTTCGAGACAGCGCCGGTTCCCTGGCGCTCCAGTCGGCACCATCTCCGGGGCAGCTATTTGCTCTACGAAGGCTCATCATGAAACGCACCTATCAACCTTCCAAGATCCGTCGCGCGCGCACCCATGGCTTTCTGCTGCGCATGAAGACGCGTGCCGGCCGCCAGATCCTCAACGCTCGCCGCGCCAAGGGCCGCAAGCGCCTAGCGGTCTGAGCCGGCCACCCTCGCCAGCCCGGCCGTGAGCCCTGCCAGCGGCGGCGCCGACCTGCGCGCCGCCGACTTCGAGCGAGCCCTTTCGAGTCGGCCCTGCGCGCGGAGCGAGCACTTCTTTTTGCACCACGTGGCCTGCGCTGCCGGATCACCGGCGCCGAAGTTGTCAACAGATCAGAACATCGAGGCGCCGGCGCCTGTGGATGACCGCCTCCGTTTCGGCCTCGTGGTGCCCAAGCGCCATGCTCGACGGTCAGTGACGCGCAGCCTCATCAAGCGGCAGGGGCGCACCGCGTTCGCGTCCTGCGCGGAACAACTCGTGGCCGGCGACTGGCTGTTGCGCTTGCGCAGTCCTTACCCGATCGATCAGTTTCCCAGCGCCGCATCCGTTGCGCTGCAAGACCGGGTGCGCGATGAGTTGCAGGCCCTGTTTGTCGGCGCCAGCCGGGCCAGCGCGCCGGCCAGCGTGCGGAAGAGCACGCGCGCATGAAGCGCTTGCCGCAACGCCTGCTGATCCTTCTGGTGCGAGGCTATCGCCTGCTGCTTAGCCCTTGGCTGGGCAGCGGCTGCCGTTTCGAGCCGACCTGCTCGGCCTACGCGCAGGGCGCGCTCGAGCGCCACGGCGCTCTGGCCGGCAGCCTGCTCGCCACCGGGCGGGTGTTTCGTTGCCATCCGGGTTGCGCCGGCGGCCATGACCCGGTGCCGGCCGATTTGCCCGGCTGGCTTTCACGCCTGTGCGGCCCATGGGGTCGCCGGGCCGCCGAGCCGGCTCCCCGATCCCCTTTCGAGATCACGCCATGACCGATATGCGCCGCACCCTGCTCTGGGTGGTTTTCACGATGTCGCTCGTCCTGCTTTGGGATGGCTGGAACAAGCACACCGGCCAGCCTTCGCTGTTCGGTCCCACGTCGCGTCCGGCAGCCGGTGCGGCTGCGCCGGCGCAGCCCTCCGGCACGGCGCCCGGTTCGGTCCCTGCGGCGGCGACCATCGCGGCCGCGGCCGCGTCGAGCCCGGCGGTCGGTACGCCGCCGGTGGCAGGTGCGCCCGTCGCCGCCCCGTCGCGAACCGTGACCGTCACGACCGATGTGCTGCAGGTGAGCCTCGACGCGCGCGGCGGCGATGTGGTGCGGGCCGAGCTGCTCGAGCACATGGACCCGAACGACCCGAGCCGCAACGTGCTGGTCTTCGACCGTTCGGCCGAGCGCGTTTACCTCGCCCAGACCGGCCTCATCGGCGCGCCCGGCCTGCCCAACCACCTGACGCCGCTCGAGCTGCAGTCTGGCGAGACCACGCTGGCGCCGGGCCGCGATGCGGTCAGCGTCGTGTTCGAGTCGGCCGAGCAGGGTGGCGTCAAGCTGCGCAAGACCTTGACCTTCACGCGTGGCGACTACGGGGTGAAGGTTCGCCACGAGGTGATCAACACCTCCAGCGAGCCGGTGTCGCCGCAGCTCTACACGCAACTGGTGCGCGACGGCAATCCGCCACCCGGTGAGTCGAGCTTTTACTTCACCTTCACCGGGCCGGTGGCCTACACCGACGCGGCCAAGTTTCAGAAGATCGACTTCGGCGATATCGAGGACGGCGACGCGCGCTTCGACAAGGCCGCCGACAACGGCTGGGTCGCCATGGTCCAGCACTATTTCTTCTCGGCGTGGCTGCACACCGACCCCGCGCCGCGCGAGTTCTACACGCGCAAGGTCGACAACAACCTCTACGCGGTGGGGCAGATCTTTCCGCTGGGCAGCATCGCGCCCGGTGAAAGCAAGACCTTCGACAACCTGCTCTACGTCGGCCCACAGGAAGAGAAGAAGCTCGAGGCGCTGGCTCCGGGGCTGGACCTGGTCAAGGACTACGGCTGGTTCACCATCCTGTCCAAGCCGCTGTTCTGGCTGCTCGACCAGCTGCACAAGATCCTGGGCAACTGGGGCTGGGCCATCGTGGCGCTGGTGGTGCTGCTCAAGGCCGCCTTCTACACGCTCAACGCCCACGCCTACAAGTCGATGGCCAAGATGAAGGCCATCAACCCCAAGGTGATGGAGATGCGCGAGCGGCTCAAGGACAAGCCGCAGCAGATGCAGCAGGAGATGATGCGCATCTACCGCGAGGAAAAGGTCAACCCGCTGGGCGGCTGCCTTCCGATCCTCGTGCAGATGCCGGTGTTCATTGCGCTCTATTGGGTGCTGCTGTCGAGCGTGGAGATGCGCAATGCGCCGTGGATTGGCTGGATCACGGACCTGTCGGTGCGCGATCCGTGGTTCATCCTCCCGCTCGTCATGACCGCCACGACCTTGCTGCAGACTTGGCTCAACCCGACGCCGCCGGACCCCATGCAGGCGCGCCTGATGTGGATCATGCCGATGGTGTTCTCGGTGATGTTCTTCTTCTTCCCGGCCGGCCTGGTGCTGTACTGGATCACCAACAACATCCTGTCGATCGCGCAGCAGTACCTGATCAACCGGCGGCTCGGCGTGAGCTGAAGTTGCGGGGTTCGGAGAGCCACCCACTGCCGCGCTCCGCGGGGCGGCATGCTCTGAACGCCCCGCTTGCGGGGCGTTGTGCATTGAAGACTCGACAATCACGTCATGCTCGCGCGCCTCCACGACGCCATTGCCGCCATTGCCAGCGCGCCCGGTCGTGGTGCGGTCGGCATCGTGCGCGTGTCGGGGCGCGACCTGGGCGGGCTGGTTAAAGCGGTGTGCGGGCAGGCCCTTGCGCCACGTCATGCCCATTACCTGGGCTTTCTCGACAGCCAGGGCGGCGTCATCGACCAAGGCCTGGCGCTGCACTTTCCGGCGCCGCACAGCTACACCGGCGAAGAGGTGCTCGAGCTGCAGGCGCACGGCGGGCCGGTGCTGCTGCAACTGCTGCTGGCGCGCTGCCTGCAGGCGCTGCCGGGTGCGCGCCTGGCTGAGCCGGGCGAGTTCACCCAGCGGGCCTTTCTCAACGACAAGCTCGACCTGGCCCAGGCCGAGGCGGTGGCCGACCTGATCGACGCCAGCACCGAGGCGGCGGCCCGTTCGGCCTCACGTGCGCTGACGGGCGCCTTCTCGCACGAGATCGACGGGCTGCGTGATCGGCTGATCGAGCTGCGCATGCTGGTCGAGGCGACGCTCGACTTCCCTGAGGAGGAGATCGATTTCCTCCAGCAGGCCGACGCGCGCGGGCGGCTCGCGCGCATCGCCGCGGCGCTCGACGCCGTGCTGGCCCGCGCCCGCCAAGGCGCGCTGCTGCGCGAAGGCCTGCGCGTGGTGCTGGCCGGCCAGCCCAACGTGGGCAAGAGCTCGCTGCTCAATGCGCTGGCGGGGGCCGAGCTGGCCATCGTCACGCCCATTCCCGGCACCACGCGCGACAAGGTCAGCGAAACCATCCAGATCGAGGGCGTGCCGCTGCACGTGATCGATACCGCCGGCCTGCGCACCGATGGCGAGGCGAGCGACGAGGTCGAGCGCCTGGGCATCGAGCGCAGCTGGGGCGCGATCGGCTCAGCCGACGTGGTGATCTTCCTGCACGACCTCACGCGCGGCGACGACGCGGCTTATCGAGCCGGCGAGCACGAGATTTCCTGTCGCCTGCCGCCTGGTGTGAGCGTGCTCGACGTCTATAACAAGATCGATGCGGTGGATGCGCAAGTGATGCCGGCTGACGCGCTGGCGCTCTCCGCGCGCACCGGCGACGGGCTCGAGGCGCTGCGACAGCGTTTGCTGCAGCTCGCCGGGTGGCAGGCCGGCGCTGAGGGCGTGTTCATCGCCCGGGCGCGTCACCTGGAGGCACTGCACGCCACACGCGCCCATGTCGAGCAAGCGCAGGCGCTGGCCGCGCGCGACGACGCCGCGCTGGACTTGCTGGCCGAAGAACTGCGCTGCGCGCACGACGCGCTCGGCGCGATCACGGGCCGCTTCACGGCCGACGATCTGCTGGGTGAAATCTTCGGCCGGTTCTGCATCGGAAAATAACACCGCTTCCCACGCCGTCCACTGAGTAACAAAGAACCCCCGTAAGCCCGTGTCCTAGCGGGCTTCTTTGTTCCTACAATGTACACACACGTTCAACC
>NZ_JACDCU010000319.1 GCF_013817365.1 Methylibium sp.
GATGCGGATCGGGCACGCTCTACAAGGCCGGGCTCGGGGTGCCGCTGAACATGGGCATCCTGCCGCTGTTCGCATTGGGCAGTTTTCTCGGATCGGCGCACCTGGACCGCTGGCTCGCGCTCGGCGAAGTCGCGCCGGTCAGCATCGTGCAGTCCTGGGGCGCCGGCTCCGCACTGGCGGGAACCTGGATCGCGCTGATCGCCATCGGCGTCGGCGTGCGGCTGTGGGCCGGCTGGGGGCGCGAGTGGATCGCGAGCCGCTGGGTCTGGGGCGCGCTCGCGTTGGCCGGGCTGGCCGCGCTGAACCTGGCCATCGCCGGCCAGACCTGGGGCGTCGTCTACGGCTTCGGTCTGTGGGCTGCCAAGCTGGCGCAGGCCACCGGCAGCTTCGATGCAGCAGGCAATGCGTTCTGGAGCCAGGCCGGCAACGCGCAGCGGCTGTCGCAATCGCTGCTGCTGGACGTCACCTCGATCACCAACATCGGCATCCTCGGCGGCGCCTTGTGGATCGCGGCGCGGCGCCGCGAGGCCAGCGCCCGCCCGCTAACGGCTCGGCAGTGGCTGATCGGCCTGGTGGCGGGCTTCGTGCTCGGCTACAGCTCACGGCTGGCCTTCGGGTGCAACATCGGCGCACTGCTCAGCGGCATCTCCACCGGCAGCCTGCACGGCTGGATCTGGATGCCGATGGCCTTCGCCGGCACGCTGATCGGCGTGCGGGTTCGTCGACGCTTCGGCTTCTGAGCGCATCGGACACGCGATGACCATCCGAGTCCTGTCGAGCACCCTGTTCTGGATCGCCTTGGTCGTCTTCGTCGGCTGGGATTGGTCGCAGTCGCCGCCTATCGATGTGCGCCAGGAGCCGCCGCTGGTCGCAGCGGGCTCGGGTCAGGCCGTCAGCGGCGGCCACTGCTCGCTTGCCCGCTGAAGCGCAGCGGCCGGCATGCCCGCCAGCGAGTACAACGGTAAATTCATGGTGGGACAGGTGGTGCTGCGGGGCAGCAGCAGCGCGACCGCGACGGGCCTCGCTGATGGTCGACGGGGAGTTGTGGGGGTCGTTGGTTCGAGTCCGATCGCGCCTACCAGATTTGGTAGTCGACTCAGTAGACATACAAGGACCGGGCGGAAACGCCAGGTCCTTTTTTTCTGTTTCCTGACAGCGCTTGCATTGCTGTCGCCCCCGAACGGTCAGCCTGCTAGCGGCGTGTTTGCGGCTTGCTTGTCGCCGGCCGCCTCGATGCAGGCTTGGGCTGGCAGGTCAGGCACTGTCCGTACAGCGTGAGGTCGTGGTCCTCCACAGTGAAACCATCCGGCGCCAACCGGGCGAGGTTGCCGGGGCAGGCGTGCACATCGAACACGCGCTGGCAGGTCGTGCACTGGAAATGGTGGTGATGGCCGTGATTCACGGACTCGTAGCGGGGGTTGTCGCCCGGCAGCCGCACGGCCCGCAGTTCGCCTTCATCGACCAGTTGCTTGAGAGTCCGGTAGACGGTTGCGATGCCCAGGCCCGGCACCTGGTTTTGGGCGCTCTCGAGCACTTCTTGCGGCAGCAAGGGCCGGCCCGCTAGACCGATGGCCTCCCTGATGGCTGTGCGCTGGCGAGTTGATCGTTCCATGAGAAGAATTGTGCCGTCTGCTGCCGGGGGTTTGGCGGTTGTTATGATAATGCGTTATCGTTATCGTTCGCTGTCACGACCGAAAGGTCGCACCAGCATCACCCGACTCGCTTTGCGGAGGTTCGAATGTCGCTCGTTCCCGTCACCATCCTCACCGGCTTTCTCGGCAGCGGCAAGACCACGCTGCTCAACCGCATCCTCCAGGAGCAGCACGGCCAGCGCATCGCCGTGATCGAGAACGAGTTCGGCGAAGCCGGCATCGACAACGAGCTGCTGGTGCAGGACGGCAACGAGCAGATCGTCGAGAACAACGGCTGCATCTGCTGCACGGTGCGCGGCGACCTGGTGCGCATCCTGGGCGAGCTGCACGACAAGCGCGCCGCCGGCAGCTTGAACTTCGACCGCGTGATCATCGAGACCACCGGCCTGGCCGACCCCGCCCCGGTGGCGCAGACCTTCTTCGTGGACGAAGCGATCGGTGAGCGCTACCTGCTCGACGCCATCGTCACGCTGGTCGATGCCGTGCATGCGTCGCAGCAGCTCGACGAGCACCACGAAGCGCAGGAGCAGGTCGGTTTCGCCGATCGCCTGCTGCTGTCGAAGACCGACCGCGTCTCGGTGGAAGAGGTGCGCGCGCCCGAGCAGCGCCTGCAGCGCATGAACCCGCGCGCGCCGATCTCGGTGGCCCACTTCGGCGAGACGCCGATCGACAAGTTGCTCGACATCCGCGGCTTCAATCTCAATGCCATCCTCGAGATCGAGCCGGATTTCCTGACCGACGTGGACCACGAGCACGACGACGACGTGACCTCGTTCGTGTTCCGCGAGACCCGGCCGCTCGATCTGGCGCGCATCGAAGATTTCCTGGGCGCCATCGTCAAGGTCTACGGCACGAAGATGATGCGCTACAAGGGCGTGCTCAACGTTCGCGGCTCCGATCGGCGCATCGTGTTCCAGGGCGTGCACATGCTGATGGGTGCGGACGACGGCACGCCGTGGAAGCCGGGCGAGGCGCGCGAGTCCAGGCTCGTCTTCATCGGCCGCGACATGCCCAAGCAGATGCTGCTCGAAGGTCTCTCGGCCTGCGTGGCGGATGCTGCGCCGGCGCGCGCGCAACCATGAGCGCACGCCGCATGTGGTGCGCCCACACGCGCTAGTGCCCTTTGAAGTCGGCTTTCGTGCTGATCGGTGCATGCGTCGTGTTGCCCGCCCGGGCCCAATCGACCGACGACCTCGTCTTGCCTTCGATCGTGGTCACCGGCGAGCGCTCCGGCTCGCTGAGGCTGGAGCAGCCCTCGACTGCCGGCAGCCGACTGAACCTCACGCCGCTGGAGACGCCGGCCAGCGTGGCGGTCGTGCCGGGCGAGCTGATCCGCGCGCTCGGCGTGAACACGGTGGTCGAAGCCAAGACGCTGGCGCCCGGCATCCCCTCGTCCAACAACCCGGGCAACGGCGGCAACCTGCTCAGTGCGCGCGGCTTTTCGGGGCAAAACTCGGTCAAGCAGCTCTACAACGGGCTGGAGATGTTCAACGCCGGCGGCGTGGTGAGCTTTCCGTTCGACCCATGGAGCGTCGAGCGGGTCGAAGCGCTGTACGGCCCGGCCTCGGTGCTCTATGGCACGGGCGCGATCGGCGGCGCGGTCAACGTGGTGCCCAAGCGGCCGGACCCCGGGAACAGCGAGCACGAGGTGGCGCTGGGCGCAGGCTCTTACAGATCGCTGCACCAGGCATTCGGCAGCACCGGGCCGCTCGGCGGCGGCTTTTCGTACCGCTTCGACGCGAGCCACCGCAGCGCCGACAACTGGGTGGACCGCAGCGAATCGGACAGCATCGCGTTGTCGGCCTCCCTGCGTTTGGACGCCAGCGAGCGCCTGCGCTTCGTGCTGGCGGTCGATTACGGCAAGCAGCGGCCGATGCACTACCTGGGCACGCCGGTGTCGGGCGGCGCACCGGTGCCGGGCACGCGGGGTGAGAACTACAACATCGACGACGACGACCTTTTCTTCGAGGACAAGTGGCTGACGCTCGAAACCGACTGGTCGGCCTCCGACAAGGTGTCGGTGCACAACAGCACCTACTGGATGCACCACGGCCGTCGCTACCGCGACGTTTTCACGTTCACTGCGCAAGCGCCTACGGCGACGACGGGCGCCACGGTGCGCCGCACCAACTACCGCGACATCGCGCGCTCGCTGCAGCGGCAGTACGGGACGCAGACGCACGCCAAGGTCGAGGGCTCGGTCGCCGGCATGAAGAACGACTTCCTCGCCGGCTTCGAGCTCAACCGCAACGACTACGACCGGCACGACAACGTGCGCGGCGGCGCCTCGGTGGTGGATGCGATCGACCCGGTGCCGGGACGCTACCGTGACGCCTACGACCAGGAGTCCAAGCCTTTCTACTTCATGACCCTGACGCAGGCGGGCGTGTTCGTGGAGAACCGGCTTGCGCTCAGCGATCGACTGTCGGCGGTCGCCGGCCTGCGCGCCGACCAGTACCGCAACGAGCGTGAAGACCGGATCAACGGGCAGACAACGAAGAGCGAACAAAGCAGCGTGAGCGGCAACGTGGGCGTGGTCTTCAACCCACTGCCGGACGTGGCCGTGTACGGCCAGTTCGCCACCGCTTCCGACCCGGTGAACTCGTTGGCCAGCATCGGCGCCAACCAGCAGGGCTTCGACCTGTCGGACGGCCGGCAGGTCGAAGTCGGCGTCAAGCAAAGCGCCTGGAACGGCCGCCTTGCCTGGACGCTGGCCGCCTACCGCATCGTCAAGAAGGACCTGCTCACGCCCAGCCTGGCCGACCCGTCGGTATCGGAGCAGGTCGGCCAGCAGTCCTCGCGCGGCCTCGAAGCCTCGGCCTCAGTGCGCCTGGGCGCCTGGCGCATCGACCTGAACGGCACGGTGCTCGACCCGCGCTTCGACGAGTTCAGCGCCCAGGTCGGCGGCGAGCGGCAGTCGCTTGCCGGCAACGTGCCTGCGACCGTGCACAAGCGCGCGGCCAACCTGCTGCTGTTCTGGAACATCGCCCCACGCTGGAAGGCGAACGGCGCGGTGCGCTACGTGGGCGAGCGCTTTACCGACAACACCAACACCGCGTCGATGCCGTCGTATTCGGCCGTCAACCTCGGCCTGAACTGGCTGGCCACGCCGCAGCTTCAGCTGAACCTGCGCCTGGACAACGCCTTCGACAAGGTCTACGCCACGCAGGGCTCGAACACGCAGTGGATCTTGGGCCGGCCACGCTCGGTGTGGCTCGCGGGGACCTATGCGT
>NZ_JACDCU010000320.1 GCF_013817365.1 Methylibium sp.
TGGCCTGGGCGCAGGACAAATACCCCTCGCGGCCGGTGGAGTTCATCGTGCCGTGGGGTGCCGGCGGCGGCGCCGACCAGGTGTCGCGGCGCCTCGGCCGGCTGCTCGAAGAAGATCTGGGCACGTCCTTCCCCATCATCAACGTGCCCGGCGCGACCGGCAACACGGGCATGAGCAAGCTGCTCAATTCGCCGCCCGATGGCTACTCGATGGCCACGTTCATCGGCGACACGATGGGCACGCTGGCCGGTGGTGGCGGGCGCTGGAAGCTCGACGACATCGTGCCGCTGGGCGTGGTGATCCGCCAGCCGACGGGGCTGTTCGTCAAGAACGACGCCAAGTGGAAGACCTTCGACGACCTGCTGGCCGACTCCAAGAAGAACGAGCTGAAGGTCGGCATCACCGGCTTCGGCAGCCCGGACGAGATCCAGGTCATGCAGATGAACCAGAAGGGCTCCAAGTTCCGCCTCGTGCCCTTCGCCAAGCCGGGCGAGCGCTATGCCTCCATCCTCGGCGGCCATGCCGACGTGGTGGTCGAGCAGGCCGGCGACGTGCGCTCCTTCCTCGAGAGCAACCAGATGCGCCCGCTCGTGTTCTTCTCCGATCAGCCGCAGCGCGGCCACGAGAAGGTGGCGCTGGCCAAGGACCACGGATTGCCGATCATGATCAGCCAGTTCCGCTCCATCGTGATGCGCGCGGGCACCGATCCGAAGCAAGTGGCGGTGATGGCTGCGGCGGTCGAGAAGGCCGTGCGCAGCGACGACTTCAAGAAGTACCTGGAGGACGAACTGGCCTTCGCCGACAGCTTCGTGCCAGCCGCGAAGACCGACGCGTTCTTCGCCAACGAGCTCAAGCTCATCGAGTCGAACCTGCAGAAGAAGTCCTGAGCGACCGAATGGGCGGCGGGCTGCACTGAGCGCCCGCCACCCGGTCGCACCGCCCGGTGGCCCTTGGGGCGCTCGGCACTCATTCGAAAAGAAGCCCCCCATGCCTGAACGCTTGCGACTCGTGCTGCCGCATTCCGTGATGTTGCTCGTCTCGGTCGCCTTGTACTGGGTGGCGATGCAGATCGACACCAGCGGCACCGGCGGGCGCATCGGCCCCGACTTCTGGCCCAAGCTGGTCATCGGCTTCATGGGGTTGCTGTGCCTGTACGAGATCGTCAAGCGGCTGGTGGTGCGCGATAGCGTCGATGCCACGGGGCTGACCGGCGAGCTCGAGCGCAGCCCGGCCGAAGCCGTCGATCCGACCACGGCCAGCGCGCCGGTTCCCGAGCCCGAGTACCCGCGATTGCTGTGGGCCGGCACGGCGCTGATCGTCGGCTACGTCGTCGTCGTGCCGTGGCTCGGCTTCTTCGTGACCACGGCGCTGTTCCTGGGCGCTTTCATGTGGCTCGGCGGCTATCGGCGGCCGCTCGCCGCACTGGCGATCAGCGGCATCGGCGCCTTCGTCCTGGTCGTCGTCTTCATGCGGGTGGCCTACATCTCACTGCCGCTGGGCGAAGGGCCGTTCCTCAGCCTCTCGACGGCGCTGCTCGCCCTCATCGGCGTGAAGTAGGAAAACATGGACGTTCTGATCAACCTTCTCGGCGGCCTGGCCACGATCTTCACGCCGTTCAACCTGCTGGTCATGGTGATCGGCCTGGTGCTCGGCATGCTGGTCGCCGTGCTGCCGGGTCTCACCCTGGTGATGGGCGTGGTGCTGGCCTTGCCCTTCACCTACAAGATGGGCGTGGCGCCGGCCCTCATCCTGCTGACGGCCATGTACGTCTCCGGCACCTATGCGGGAGCGATGACGGCGATCCTGTTCCGCATTCCCGGCGAGCCGATGGACGTGCCGCTGCTGTGGGACGGCTACGCCATGACGCGCCGCGGCGAAGCGGCCAAGGCGCTCGGCTGGTCGTTGTCGTCGGCGCTGATCGGCGGGCTCGCCTCGGCCGTTCTGATGGTGGCGCTGGCCAAGCCGGTGGCGCTGGTCGCGCTCAAGTTCTCGTCCCCGGAGTTCTTCGCTGTCGTGTTCTTCGGCCTGGCGAGCGTGGTGGCGTTGTCGGGCGGCTCGGTTGTCAATTCGCTGATCAGCCTGTGCCTGGGCCTGTTTCTCGCCACCGTCGGCGTCGATTCCATCTACGGCGCCGAGCGCTTCGCCTTCGGCCAACCCTTCTTGCTCGACGGCATCGAGTTCCTGCTCGTGATGGTGGGCGCCTACGGCATCGGCGAGGTGATGACGCGGTTGAACACCGGCTTCAAGAGCGAGGCCGCGGCCGACTCGGGCGACCCCTCTCGCTTCAAGACCGCCTTGCCGAGCCTGAAGGAGACGCTGCGCATGAAGTACACGCTGCTGCGCGGCACGCTCACCGGCATCATCGTAGGCGTCGTGCCGGGTGCCGGCGCCACGGTGTCGGCCTTCGTGGCCTACGGCATCGAGAGTCAGTACGGCAAGAACGGCAAGGCGCTCGGCACCGGTGTGCCTGAAGGCATCGTGGTGGCGAAGTCGGCCGCCACCGCCTCGGTGGGCGGCGCGCTCGTGCCCTTGCTGGCCATGGGCATCCCGGGCAGTGGAGCCACCGCGATCATCCTCGCGGCTTTCCTGCTGCACGGCATTCAGCCCGGCCCGCAGGTGTTCGTGAACAGCCCGGACCTCGTCTACACCGTGTTCGCCTCGGTGTTCGTGGCGCTCATAGGCATGTGCATCCTCGGCTACTTCGCGATCAAGCCCCTGTGCAAGGTGCTCGACGCGCCGGAGGCCATCGTCTCGGCCTTCGTGGTGCTGTTCTGCTTCGTCGGCGCCTTCGCCGCGCGCAACAGCCTGACGGACCTGTACGTGATCTCGGCCTTCGGCGTCATCGGCTTCCTGTTCGAGCGCTTCAAGTTCCCGATCGCGCCGCTCGTGCTCGGCACCATCCTCGGGCCGCTGGCCGAGAGCAACTTCATGACGACCATGGTGAGCTACGACAACGACTGGACGGTGTTCTTCACCCGCCCGATCAGCGCCGTGATCATGGCCTTGTCCTTCTTCGGGCTGGCCTACCCGGTCTTGCGTGCAGCCCTGCAGCGCTTGCGCCCGGCTCGCCCGCAGCCGCCAGAGTCGAAGCCGGCGCGCCCCTGAGCTTTTTCTCTTCATCACTTTTCGATCGAAAGCCACCCATGGCCACCGTCTCGTACACCTCCCGCTCCGCCACACCCGACAACGAGGCCGATCCCGTGGCCGCACTCGTCGCCCGCGCCCGCGCCGCCCAGCTAATTGCGAACGGCTACGACCAGGCGCGCACCGACGAGCTCGTTGCCGCCGCCGGCTGGGCCATCATGGAGCCGACGCGCAACCGCGCGCTGGCCGAGCTGGCCGTTGCGGACACCGGCATCGGCAACGTCGACGACAAGATCCGCAAGAACTACCGCAAGACGCTCGGCCTGCTGCGCGATCTGAAGGGCGCGCCCAGCGTCGGCGTGATCTCCGAAGACCCCGCCAAGGGGCTGGTGGAAATCGCCCGCCCGGTCGGTGTGGTGGCGGCCGTCACCCCCTCGACCAACCCGGCCGCCACACCGGCCAACAAGATCATCAACGCGCTCAAGGGCCGCAATGCGGTGATCGTCGCGCCGAGCCCCAAGGGGGTGACGGCTTGCGCGCTGCTGCTCGAATACATCCACGCGGAGTTCGACCGCATCGCAGCGCCCCGCGACCTGGTGCAAATGCTGCCGGCGCCGATCTCCAAGGCCTCGACCCAGGCGCTCATGCAGCAGTGCGACCTGGTTGTCGTCACGGGCTCGCAGAGCAACGTGAAGAACGCCTACGCGAGCGGCACGCCGGCTTTCGGCGTGGGCGCCGGCAACGTCGCTTCCATCGTCGACGAAACAGCCGACTGCGACGCTTCGGCGGAAAAGATCGTGCGCTCCAAGACCTTCGACAACGCCACCAGCTGCTCGTCGGAAAACAGCGTGGTGCTGGTCGATGCCGTGTACGACCGCATGCTCGCTGCGCTGGCCGCCTGCGGCGCGGTGCTGCTCGATGCCGACCAGAAGGCCGCGGTGCAAAAGCTGATGTGGCCGGACGGCAAGTTGTCGTCGCGCGCCATCGGGCAGTCGGCGCAAGCCATCGCTCGCGGCGCCGGTCTCGACGACCTGGGCGCGCCGAGCGTGTTGATGGTCGAAGAGGCCCAGATCGGCCCCGCGCATCCCTATTCCGGCGAGAAGCTTTCTCCCGTGCTGGCGGTGTACCGCGCCCGCGACTTCGACGATGCCAAGCAGATCGTCGAGCGCATCTACGCCCACCAGGGCGCCGGCCATTCGGTGTCGTTGCACAGCACGCGGGACGAGCGCGCGCTCGATCTCGGGTTGAACTTGGCCGTCGCGCGGGTCATCGTCAACCAGGCGCACTGCATCGCCACCGGCGGCAGCTTCGACAACGGCCTGCCGTTTTCGCTCTCGATGGGCTGCGGCACCTGGGGCGGCAACAACTTCTCCGACAACATGAATTACCGGCACTATCTCAACACCACGCGCATTGCGCGGCCGATTGCGGAGGTCGTGCCGTCGGACGAGGCGGTGCTGGGCGAGTTTTTCGAGAAGTACGGCCGTTGAGATGAATGCTCTTGAGTTCGGTTCGAATGGATTTCGTGTCGGGTCGATGCTTGACTTTGGCTTGTGTTGTTATGGCTTTTCGGGGGTTGTGGGGGAGCAAAGCCGCGGGCGGGCGGCGGGCTTCGCTTCGGTGCGGCGGTCGGCCCTGCGGGTCGACTGCGCTGCGCTGCTCGGTCTCGTGGCCCCGTCGCGGAACTCGCTTCGTTCGCTGCGCTCACTGCGCTCAGACAACCGCGACGAGTCAGTTGACGAAGCGCGCTGCGCGCGCAGCCACGAGCCCTGCGCTGCTC
>NZ_JACDCU010000034.1 GCF_013817365.1 Methylibium sp.
ACTTGGTGTACATGAACTGGCGCAGGAAGCTCCAGATGCCGAACATCAGCCGCTTGGCGTGGCCCGGGTAGGCCTTGCGGATCGAGACGATCGCCATGCGGTAGCTGCAGCCCTCGGGCGGCAGATAGAAGTCGGTGATCTCCGGAAACTGCTTGCGCAGGATCGGCACGAACACCTCGTTGAGCGCCACACCCAGCACGGCCGGCTCGTCGGGCGGCTTGCCCGTGTAGGTCGAGTGGTAGACCGGCTCCTTGCGATGGGTGATGCGGCCAATCTCAAAGACCGGAAACCAGTCCTGCTCGTTGTAGTAACCGGTGTGGTCGCCGAACGGGCCTTCGAGCGCGTAGAGGTATCCGCCCCGCTCCTTCATTGCCACACCGTGCGCGCTTTCGCCGCGCCAGCCGGCGGCTGCCACCGGAATGTGGCCCTCGAGCACGAATTCGGCGCTGGCCGGCACTTGCAGCATCACGCCGGCATCGCCGACGCCGGACTCGGCCACCTCGGTGCGGCTGCCGCGGAGCAGGCCGGCGAACTGGTATTCGCTCAGCGTGTCGGGCACCGGTGTGACGGCGCCCAGGATCGTGGCCGGATCGGCTCCCAGCGCCACGGCGATGGGAAACGGCCGGCCCGGATTGGCCAACGCGAAATCGCGGAAATCGAGCGCGCCGCCCCGGTGCGCCAACCACCGCATGATGGTCTGGCGCGGCCCGATCACCTGCTGGCGATAGATGCCCAGGTTCTGGCGGCGGCGTGGATCGGAAATCCCTTGAGGTCCGCGTGTGATGACCAAGCCCCAGGTGATCAGCGGTCCCGCATCGCCAGGCCAGCAGGTCTGGACCGGCAGCATGCCGAGATCGATGTCGCTGCCTTCGATCACTTCCTGCTGACAAACCGCGCCGCGCACCTGGGCGGGCTTCATGTCCCACAAGGACTTGGCCATTTGCAGCAGTCGACCGGCGTCCTTCAGGCCCTTGGGCGGCTCCGGCTCCTTCAGACTGGCGAGCACTTGGCCCACGTCGCGCAACTCGGACACTTCGCTCGCGCCCATCCCCAGCGCCACCCTTCGAGTCGAGCCGAACAGATTTGTCAAGGCGGGAATGTTGTAACTTCCCGACCCCGCAAATGGACGGTCGAACCACAGCGCGGGCCCGCCGGCTCGAAGGACCCGATCGCTGAGCGCGGTCATCTCGAGCCGCGTGGACACTGGCTCTGCGACGTGTCGCAGTTCACCAAGCCGCTCCAGCCCCGCTACAAAATCGCGCAGATCGCGGTACTTCATGCTTTATGGTAATTACAAAGTGATTCGATAGGGTTGACCGGTTATTTCGAGCATTCCTAGAATCCGTCGAATCACCGAACTAGGGATTACCCGCATTACCGGCTGGGGCCACAGCACTGCAAGTGGCCCTGTATGGCTGGGCACAGACGATCCAATGTAACGACTGAACTATCTCGTGAGGTGGCCACACCGCCCGCCACAGCGCAGTTTCAAAGGACAGACATGACAGTTCCCCGTGTGCCAAGCCAGCCAGTGCGCAGCAAGATTGCCGAGTTCACACGCCCGCTTGTGGTGTTCGCGAAAGACGCCGGCCGAGGGCTGCTGGAGGTTTCGCACAACTCCCTGGCGCTGGTCGGCCTGGTGGTGGTCGCCCTCTGCCTGTTCTTCGTCAACCGTGCGGATCTGCGTCACACCGTCGAGGAAAGCGCCTTCGGCTGGCTGCAGACCCGCCACATCGCCCGCATCGACGCCGACGACTCTCCGGCCGGCTTGGCATTGGCGCTGTCCGAGAGCAATGCCGTCGCCCGCGTCACCGCGGTTGATCCCAGTGGGCTCGATCGCGACCAGGCCGCCATCGCATCCTGGCTGTCACGCCGCTACCGCGTTGCCCCCGAGCCGTTGAGCCGGCTCGTTCAGGAGGCCTGGGCCGTGGGCGAGCGCGCCAAGCTGGAGCCGACGCTGATCCTCGCGGTGATGGCGATCGAGTCGCGATTCAACCCGTTCGCCCAGAGCCCGGTCGGCGCCCAGGGGCTGATGCAGGTGATGACCGTCATCCACGACGAGAAGTACGAGGCGTTCGGCGGCAACCATGCGGCTTTCGATCCCGTGACCAACCTGCGCGTGGGTGTGCAGATTCTCAAGGAGTGCATCGCCCGCGCCGGCAGCCTGGAAGGGGGGCTCAAGTACTACGTGGGCGCCGCCAACCTGCCGCACGATGGCGGCTACGCGGGCAAGGTGCTGGCGGAGCAAGCGCACCTGCGCTCGGTGGCCGCCGGCCGCCAGGTGGCGGTGACCGCGCCACTGATTCCGCCGCCCAGCCAGTTGCCGGCAACCACTCCGGTCGAGGCCGCCACGCCCGAAACCCCGCCCATCGCCGATGCTGCGGATACGGCCGTGCCCGAGCGCTTAGCCTCGCGCTGAAGCGGCTCGTTGTCGAGCGACGCAGACCCTTCGGGCCATGTCGGCTCCGTTACCATCGGTGCGCAGCGTGAAGGCGACATGGACCGGCCGTATCGGTTCGGGGTGGCTTGCCACCGGAAAGCGCTGCCGCAGGCGGTGAACCGCCGCGTCGTGCCGCGCGCCTGGCAGCCCTCGAGCCCGAGTCCCAGTCACCGACCGGCTCTCGTTCGTCGCAGGGCCACCCCTTGAATCGCCCAGAGGCCCGCAGCATGTTCGACCGCACCCAATCCACCGTCGCCAAAGTCGACCCCGAACTCTGGACCGCAATCCAGAATGAGAACCGCCGCCAGGAAGAGCACATCGAGCTCATCGCATCGGAAAATTACACGAGCCCGGCCGTGCTGGAGGCACAAGGCACGCAGCTCACCAACAAGTACGCCGAGGGCTACCCCGGCAAGCGCTACTACGGCGGCTGCGAGTACGTCGACGCGGTCGAGCAGCTGGCCATCGACCGCCTCAAGCAACTGTTCGGCGCCAACTTCGCCAACGTTCAGCCCAACTCGGGCTCGCAGGCCAATCAGGCCGTGTTCCTCGCGCTGCTGCAGCCGGGCGACACCATCATGGGCATGAGCCTCGCCGAAGGCGGTCACCTGACCCACGGCATGGCGCTCAACATGAGCGGCAAGTGGTTCAAGGTGGTGAGCTACGGCCTGAACGCCAAGGAAGAGATCGACTACGACGCGATGGAGCGGCTGGCCCACGAGCACAAGCCCAAGCTCATCATCGCCGGCGCGTCGGCCTATTCGCTGCGCATCGACTGGGAGCGCTTCGCCAAGGTGGCCAAGGCCATCGGCGCGTATTTCATGGTCGACATGGCGCACTACGCGGGGCTGATCGCCGCCGGCGTGTACCCGAACCCCGTGCCGCACGCCGACGTGGTGACCTCCACCACCCACAAGAGCCTGCGCGGCCCGCGCGGCGGCATCATCGTGATGAACGACGAGGCCATCGCCAAGAAGATCAACAGCGCCGTCTTCCCCGGCCTGCAGGGCGGCCCGCTGATGCACGTGATCGCCGGAAAGGCGGTCGCTTTCAAGGAGGCGCTCTCTCCCGACTTCAAGACGTACCAGCAACAGGTGGCGAAGAACGCCGACGCGCTGGCCCGCACCCTGGTCGAGCGCGGCCTGCGAATCGTCAGCGGTCGCACCGAAAGCCACGTGATGCTGGTCGATCTGCAGCCCAAGGGCTTGACCGGCAAGGAGGCCGAAGCCTTCCTCGGCGCAGCCCACATGACGTGCAACAAGAACGGCATCCCGAACGATCCGCAAAAGCCGATGATCACCAGCGGCATCCGTCTGGGCTCGCCGGCCATGACGACGCGCGGTTTCAAGGAGGCGCAGGCCGTGCAGACCGCGCACCTGATTGCCGACGTGCTCGACAACCCGCGCGACGACGCCAATCTGGCGGCCGTGCGCGAGAAGGTCGCGGCGCTCACGCGCGAGTTTCCGGTCTACAAGTGAGCCTCGCGCTTGCAGTTCCGCAGCGCCGCTCCTGCGCTAGGGAGTGCGCAACGGCCTTCGGGCAGCCCGGCGGCAGTCGGGGCGCCTGAGCCGGCATGCGCTGCCCCTTCTGCGGCCATGAAGACACCCAGGTCGCCGAGACCCGGGAGTCCGACGAAGGCGACGTGATCCGTCGCCGTCGCCGCTGCCCGTCGTGCGACAAGCGCTTCACCACCTATGAGCGTGCCGAACTGGCGATGCCGGCGGTGGTCAAGAAGGACGGCAGCCGCAGCGAGTTCGACCGCAGCAAGATCAAGGCGTCGATGATGCTGGCGCTGCGCAAGCGGCCGGTGAGCATCGACCAGGTCGATGCGGCGCTGGCCCGGCTCGAAGAGAAGCTGCTCGTCGCCGGCGTCAACGAGGTGCCCTCCGCGCGCATCGGCGAGCTGGTGATGCGCGAGCTGAAGAAGCTCGACAAGGTCGCTTACGTGCGCTTCGCATCGGTCTATCGCAGCTTCGAGGGCGTCGACGAGTTCAGCCGTCTCATCAAGGACATCTGAGCGCAGCCGCGGCGGCCGGTCGCGATTCAATCGCCCCTCGGAGGGCCCCTGCCGGGGCGAAGCGCAAGACGCCGAGCTCGCATAGATTTCCTGCATCGAATCACGACGCAGGAAGGGCTCCCGATGAACAGCGCAGCGCAACGCGGTCTCACGCTGATCGAAGCCAGCTTCGTCCTGGCTATCGCAGCGATCCTCACGACCAGCGCGGTCGCAGGCTTCGGGGATCTGCGCCAGCGCCGCCAGATCGAGGGGGTGGCCGCCGAGCTGGCCAGCGACCTGCAGTTCGTTCGCAGCGAAGCCGTCGCCCGCAACCAGCGCCTGCAATTCAGCTTCAGCACGCTGCCCACAGGCGCGAGCTGCTACGTCATCCATACCGGACCGGAATTGGCCTGCACCTGTGCCGCCGACGGCGCAGCGGAGTGCGTGGGCGCCGCCGAGCCGATCAAGGCGGTACAAGCGCCGGCGGGTATCGGCGTGACTGTCAAGGACAAACCCTCCGCCTCGATGGGCTACGACCCGGTGCGCGGCACCACCTCGCCGACGGCGACGATCAACATCGCGAGGCCCCAAGGCGCAAGCCTGCGGCACGTTGTCAACATCCTCGGCCGCGTGCGCACATGCTCGCCCGCAGGCGGCCTGCCGGGATACCGGCCGTGCTGAACCGAGCGGAGCCTCGGCGGCAGCGGACGATGGGCGGCAAGCGGCAACGGATCGACGGCGTGGCTTCTCGATGTGCGATCAGGCGAGGTGCCGATAATCGCCCGATGCACAAGCACGGTGTTCACGGCCTGACGCGCCGACCCGGCGCGCTGCAAGACAGCGCTCGCGCTGATGTCGCCGGCTTCACGCTGATCGAGTTGATGATCGTGGTGACCGTCATCGGCGTGCTCGCCGCGATCGCTTATCCGAGCTACATGGACCAGGCACGCCGCGGCCGCCGAGCGGACGCCATCGTGGCGATGACCCAGGTCCAGCAGGCGCAGGAGCGCTGGCGGGCCAGCAAAAGCAGCTATGCAACTTCCCTGACGGCGGCCCCGACCGCCACGCCACCGGGCCTTGGGTTGTCGGGGGAAAGCCCGCGGGGCTATTACGGCCTTAACGTCTCGGGCGTCTCGGGCACCGGCTATACGCTGACCGCCACCTCCGTGGCCGGCAAGAGCCAGACCGGCGACGCCGGCTGCACGGTGCTGACCCTCACCGTGGCCGCCGGTGTCGGCACCCACACGCCGGTGGAATGCTGGAGCCGATGATGAATCGGGTAGCAGACGGTTTCACAGTCATCGAACTCATGGCGGTGGTGCTCATCACGGCCGTGCTGCTCACGCTGGCGGTGCCGGCCTTTCTGGACCTGCTGGCGCGGCGGCGGCTCGAAGGCGCGGCGAACGAGCTGAGCACGGATCTGCATTACGCGCGTTCCGAAGCCGTGAGCCGGCAGCTCGATGTGGCGCTGACCACGCTGGCGAACGGCACCGGCTACGAGATCGCTGCGGCAAGCACGCCTGCGCCCACTGAGATCAAGCGCGTCGCGCTGCCGGCCGAACTGACGGTGACCGGCGGCGTGAGCCTCACCTACACCGGCCTGCGCGGCATCCCGCTCGAAACGAGCGGCGGCGACGAATCGATCACCGTGTCGAGCAGCCGGACGGCCGCGCAACTGCAGGTCGACAACAACTTCATGGGGCGCGTGCGGCTGTGCTCGCCCGACGGCAGCTTCAAGGGCTACGCACCATGTTGAGAGGCCCGTCGAACGGTCGTCTCGCGAACCAGGGCATCCGGCAGCAGCGCGGCCTCTCGCTGGTCGAGCTGCTGGTCGGCGCTGCACTCGGACTGTTTCTGGTAGGCGGGGCGATCAGCCTGTTCGTCGGCAACCTCGACAGCAGCCGGCGATTGCTGATCGAAGCCCGGGTGAACCAGGATCTGCGCACGGCGGCCGACCTGATCGCCCGCGACCTGCGCCGCGCGGGCTACTGGGCCCAGGCGATCAAGGGAGTCGCCGCGGCGCCGATGCCGAATCCACACATTGCCATCTCGGGCACTTACGGCGTCGCCGATTCGGAGATCACCTACTCCTTCGCGCGCAACGGCAACAGCTTGGTCGAAAACAACGAGCAGTTCGGCTTTCAGCTCTACAAAGGCGCGATCCGGATGCTCACAGACGGCACCCAATGGCAGTCGATCACCGACCCTGACGTGATCACCGTCACAGCGCTCGAAATCACCGCGAGCGAAACACCCGTCCCGCTGGGCGATGCCTGCGCGAAGGTCTGCCCGCCGCCTACCGGCGCCACCTACACCTGCCCCGATCCGCCCACCCTGACCCTGCGCCGTTACGACATCCTGCTGCAAGCCAACGCCGCCGGCCCGGGCAATGCTGCCATCACGCGCCAGTTGCGCGAGAGCGTGCGCGTGCGCAACGACCGGTTCGCGGGCGAGTGCCCCGTCTGACGGAAAAGTCGCATGCGCCGCGCACGACTCCAACGAGGCATCGGCACGCTCGCCATTTCCATGCTGCTGTTGGTCGGCGCCTCGATCGTCCTCTTCTACCTGAACCGCAGCCTGGTCTTCGAGCAGCGCTCCTCTGCCAACCAGCTGCGTTCGACCATGGCGCTCGAAGTCGCCGAGGCCGGCCTGGAATGGGCCACCGGCATGCTGAACCGGCCGCACAAGATGCAGGACAACTGCACGCCCGTCCTGAGCTCGTCCACCGCGCCGACGTTCCGCAACAAGTACGTGCCGCCGCACCCCACCCTGCCCCGGTTGGTACCAGCCGAGAACGTCTTTCCCGGCTGCACCCTCAATGGCACTGCATTGAGTTGCCATTGTCCGAACGTGCCCGCCAGCGGTGAGGCGGCGGCGGCATTGGGTGCGGCGACGTGGCCGGGCTTCACGGTGCGGTTCACCCCTGGGGGCGACGACGAGAGCGTGCGCATTACGTCCACCGGCTGCAGCGCCCTTGCCGGCGCCTGCACGGACCTCACCGCGGGCTCGGCCGATGCGACGGCGACCGTGTCCGGCACCGTCAAGCTGAGCCCGCTGATCCGCTCGGTGCCGGCCACCGCCCTCACCTGCGGCGCCAGCTGCAACATCGGCACGGTCACCGTCGAAAACCTGGACGTTGCCACCAACGGCATCACGATCGACGCGGCCGGGCCCATCACTTTCACCGCTGACCATGTCGCCACCATTGCCGGCCTGCCACCTGAGAACTCGGTGCTCGCCGACGACGCGGCGCTTGACAAGATCGTCGCGGGCGATCCGCTCTGCACAGGCGGCGCTCTGTTCAAAGCCTACTTCGGCTCGACGCTTGCGGCTTATGTCAATGCGCCGACCACGAAGGCAATCGCCTGTTCCTCGACGTCCTGCCCCGAACTCGTCGACGCCTACGGCGAAGGTTGGCGTTCCTTCTATCTCCAGGGTGCCGGAGGGCAGTTAAGTACCGGCACGCTGGGCAGCGCCGCGGATCCTGTCACGCTGGTCTCGCAGGGCACGATCGCCCTGAGTGGAAGCGCGCTGGTGCACGGGCTCGTGTTCGCAAACGCCGCCACGCTGGGCGCCGGAACGCCCGCGGTGCAGGGCGCCCTGCTCGCCTGCGCGGCTTTCACCGGCACGGGGACCGGCCGGATCATGTACGACCCGGTCGCGCTGCGCAACGTGCAGCGCGCCTCGGCCGTGATGGTGCGGGTGCCGGGCACCTGGCGCGACTTCCCGCCGCCGACCTCGTGAAATCGAACGCGCAGCCATGAGCCCTCGCATGCCACCGCGTGACCGTGGCTTCACGCTGATCGAGGCAATGATCGCCCTGGTGATCATCGCCTTCGGCCTGCTCGCCCTGGCCGGCATGCAGATCATGCTGTCGCGCAACGCCGACGTCGCCAAACAGCGCACCGAGGCAATGCGCCTGGCGCAAGAACGCATGGAGGTCATGCGCTCGTACACCGGCATCGCTTCGGGCCCCGCCGTGCCGCTGGCCTGGCAGGACCTGGACACGGTCGAGAACGACCCGGCGAATCCCATCGCCTCCACGTACTCCAACACCGTTTTCAGCCGCAGCTGGATCGTCGAGGGCGCACCGCAAGACGCCCTGCGGCCCGTCAGCGTGACGGTCGCCTGGGTCGACCGTGCCGGCGAGCCGCAATCAATCACGCTCACGTCCGTGATCTCCAACACCGACCCGGTGCGGGTCGGCGCGCTCGGTGTGGCAGTGCCGGCCGACGGCAATGTCCGGCAACCGGAGAACCGCAACATCAACATTCCGGTGGCCGCACGCGAGCTCGACGAAGGCAAGAAGAGCGTCTATCAATTCAAGCCGGACCTGGCGATGGTGTTCAACAACACGACCGGGCTTGTGGTTGAACGCTGCACCACCCTTGTGTCCGACGCTGCTTACTCAGGCGGCACGGCCGGTTGCGTCCCGTTCGAGGCCGCAATCGTTTCAGGTTTCGTCACCGGCGCGGTGCTGCCGACCGGCACTCCGCCTGCGGGGTCCCTGCCGACATTGCCGAGCGGCATTAACACCGACGATGTCATCGGCACGAGCGGCCAGCCCATCTCCTGCGTCTATGCCGTTGCCAAGAACCAGAACACCGGCGAGAACCTCGCCGGCGCCCATTACTACCTGTGCGTTGTTCCGATCGACGCCACCAGCGGCTGGTCAGGCAGGTTGCTTCTGGGCGGCGTTCCGACAACGGCGAACGACAAGGTCTGTCGTATCCAGTTCGAGCTCGGCGCAGGGCTCAGTGACAACCAACGCAACATTCAGCCTTACGTGAACGTCGAAACCTCGCTGGACAACCAGAACTACTTCATCGACAACAGCTCCGGCGACACTTGCACGCCGCCAACTCCCCCTTTCAGCGGCGCCACGCTGGTCGTACATCAGGACTGCCGCGCGTCCGCTGCGACGGCGGCCGACTGCCCCGGTTCCGCCGACAATACGCCGCTGCAATAGCGGCCCCCATCTTGTTCCACGCCTCACTGCAATACGCTCTGGCCCTTGCCGAAACCGCCATCGGCCGCTGCGACCCCAATCCCCGCGTCGGCTGCGTCATCCTCGCCCCCAACGGTGCGGTGATAGGCAGCGGCTCGACGCAGCGCGCCGGCGCCTCGCATGCCGAGGTCGAGGCGCTCGCTGACGCGGCCTCGCGCGGCGCCTCGGTGCGCGGCGCCACGGCCTGCGTGAGCCTGGAGCCCTGTTGCCACCACGGTCGCACGCCGCCGTGTTGCGACGCGCTGATTGCCGCCGGCATTGCCCAGGTGGTGGTGGCCGTGCAGGACCCTAACCCGCTCGTTGCCGGCCGCGGCATCGACCGGCTGAGGACGGCCGGTGTGGAGGTCACGGTGCTGGCCGAAGACCATCCGCTTGCGATCGCCTCACGCGAACTCAACATCGGCTTCTTCTCGCGAATGACGCGTCGACGCCCCTGGGTGCGCATGAAGATCGCCGCCTCGCTCGACGGCCGCACCGCGCTCGACAACGGGACAAGCCAGTGGATCACCGGCACGGCGGCGCGCGCCGACGGGCATGCCTTTCGCAAGCGCGCCTCGGCCGTGCTCACCGGCATCGGGACGGTGCAGGACGACGACCCGCGCCTCGACGTGCGGCTGGTACCCACTGAACGACAGCCGCTGCGAGTGGTCGTCGATTCCCGGCTGGAGATCGCCCTGAACGCTCGCGTGCTCGAGCCTCCCGGGGAGGTGTTGGTGTACACCGCCGATGAACTTGTCGGCGCGGCAGCGGACAAGCGCGCCGCCTTGAACGGGCTCCGTGTTGCGGTTCAGCCCTGCCCCGGCGCTGGCGGCAAGGTCGACCTGACCGCGCTGCTCGACGACCTGACGGCCCGCGAAGTCAACGAACTGCACATCGAGGCAGGGCACAAGCTCAACGGCTCTTTCGTGCGTGCCGGGCTGGTGGACGAGTTCTTGATCTATCTCGCGCCCAAGCTTCTGGGCGCAGGCCGCGAGATGGCCCGGTTCGGGCCGCTGGCCTCGCTCCACGACGCGGTTGCACTGGACTTTCACAGCGTCGAGCGCGTCGGCGACGACTTGCGCATCATTGCCCGCCCGACCGGCCGCGCCGATTTCTGAGCCCGGGCCCCAGGGCGCCGCACGGCGGAGACAATCGGCTCATGTTCACCGGCATCATCAGCGGCCTGGGCCGTATCACCGAGGTGGCGCCGCTCGGCGCCGACGCGTCCCACGGCAAGCGCCTGACGCTCGCCACACCCCCGGGCTATCTCGACGACGTGCAGCCCGGCGACAGCATCGCCGTGAACGGCGCCTGCATGACCGCCACGGCGCTCGACGTCGCGGCCGGATCGTTCACCGTCGACATCTCGGCCGAGAGCCTGGACAAGACATGCGGCCTGGACGTACCCGGCCCTGTCAATCTGGAGAAGGCGCTGCGTGCGAACGACCGGCTCGGCGGGCACATCGTCGCCGGGCATGTGGATGGCGTTGGCACGGTGACACACTTCGCCCCTGTCGGCGAATCGTGGGAGTTGCGCATCGCCGCGCCACGCGCGCTCGGCCGCTACCTGGCCTACAAGGGCTCGGTTGCGGTCAACGGGGTGAGCCTGACGGTCAACCGCGTGAGCGACGAGGACGGCACGGAGCTCACCATCAACCTCATTCCTCACACGCTGGAACACACGACGCTGGGCTCGCTCGAAGCCGGGGCGCGAGTCAATCTGGAGATCGACCTGATCGCCCGCTATGTCGAGCGCGCGATGAGCGCTCCTTAGCCGCGCAGGCCCTGTGGCGCAAGCGGTGCCGCGCGAGGCGCCACCTACAATCCTGCGATGCCGATTTCCCCCGTTCCGGAACTGCTCGCCGAGCTGGCCGCCGGCCGCATGGTGATCCTCGTCGACGAGGAAGATCGCGAGAACGAAGGCGACCTGGTGATGGCCGCCGAGCACGTCACGCCGGCGGCGATCAACTTCATGGCCAAGCATGGCCGCGGCCTGATCTGCCTGACCCTGACGCGCGAACGCTGCGAGCGCCTGCAGTTGCCGCCGATGACCACCCGCAACGGCACCCAGCACGGCACCGCCTTCACCGTTTCCATCGAAGCGGCCAGCGGCGTGACCACCGGTATTTCCGCCGCCGACCGCGCGCGCACCGTTCAGGCCGCGGTGGCGCGCGAGGCCCGGCCGGCCGATCTGGTGCAGCCTGGCCATGTCTTTCCGCTGCAGGCGCAGGACGGCGGCGTGCTCATGCGTGCCGGGCACACCGAAGCCGGTTGCGATCTCGCGCTGATGGCCGGCCTGACGCCGGCTGCGGTGATCTGCGAAATCATGAAGGACGACGGCACCATGGCACGGCTGCCCGACCTGGAAGTCTTTGCCGAACAGCATCAACTCAAAATCGGCAGCATCGCGGACCTCATCGAGTACCGCAGCCGTAACGAATCGCTCATCACACGGGTGGCCGAACGCAAGCTCGTCACGCCCGAAGGGCCGTTCGACTGCATTGCCTTTCGCGACCGCTTCGGCGGCCTGCACCTGGCCCTGAGCGTCGGCCGCTGGAGTGCGCAAGACGAGGTGCTGGTGCGCGTGCACGAGCCGCTGTCGGTGCTGGATCTGCTGGACGCCGGGCGCTGCGGCCATTCGTGGCCGCTGCCCAAGGCGCTGGCCGCACTGCGCACGTCGGAGCGCGGCGTCGCGGTGCTGCTCAACTGCGGCGAAACCGGCGAAGGGCTGTTGCAGCAGTTGACGCAGGACGGCGGAAATCCCGCCGCGGCCCGCGTGCAACGCGGCCAGATGGACCTGCGCACCTACGGCGTGGGCGCGCAAATCCTGCGCGAGCTCGGCGTCGTGAAGATGCGGCTCCTCGGCAGCCCGCGCCGCATGCCGAGCATGGCCGGCTACGGGCTAGAGGTCACGCGCTTCGTGGCCCCCGAATGAAAACCACGATCCACTTTCCCGCACGAGGTTTCGATGCAAGGCGCTGATCCCGGCAACACCATCTTCGGCGACACGATCGCCGAGCTCGAGGGCGAAAGCCTGCGCATCGGCATCGTGCAGGCGCGCTTCAACGCCGCCATCACCGATCGGCTCGCGGGCGCCTGCCTGGCCGAGCTCGAAGGGCTCGGCGTCGCGCAAAAGCACATCGAGCATGTGTCGGTGCCCGGCGCGCTGGAAGTGCCGATCGCGCTGCAGGCGATGGCAAGGCGCAACCAGTTCGACGCGTTGATCGCCCTGGGGTGCGTGGTGCGCGGCGAGACCTATCACTTCGAGCTCGTCAGCAACGAGAGCGCCGCCGGCGTGAGCCGGGTGTCGCTCGATCACCGCACGCCCGTCGTCAACGGCATCCTGACCGTCGAGACGGAAGACCAAGCCTGGGCCCGCGCCGACGAGAAGGGCCGCGACGCGGCCCGTGTCGCGGTCGAGATGGCCAACCTGCTGGAAGAACTGTCGTGACCACGAATGATGCCGAAGGCGTGGCGCCGGCTCCCCGCACGCCGCACAAGCCCGCCGGCAAGCGGCCGGCGCAGAAATCCTCGCGCCGCCGCTCGCGCGAGTTCGCGCTGCAGGGCCTGTACGAATGGCTGATCCAGGGCAGCGACGCCAGCGTGATCGACGCCCACATGCGCGAGCAGGACGGCTTCAAGCAGGCCGATGCGAAGCATTTCGATGCGCTGCTGCACGGCTGCATGCGCGAGGCGGTCGATCTCGACGCGGTGCTGGCCCGCCACGTCGACCGCAAGACCACCGAACTCTCGCCGATCGAGCACGGCGTGCTGATGATCGGCGCGTACGAACTCAAGCACTGCATCGACGTTCCCTACCGCGTGGCGATCAACGAGGCGGTCGAACTGGCCAAGAGCTTCGGCGGCACGGACGGCCACAAGTACGTCAACGGGGTGCTCGACAAGGCCGCCGCGGAACTGCGGCCGGTGGAGGTGCAGGCGCGGCGCCAGGGATGAAGCCCCGCCTTGCGGCTCGCTCGCATGAAGCTCGTGTCCCGAGACTCGCTTGCATGAAGCTCGTGTCCCGAGACTCGCTCGCATGAAGCTCGCTCGGCGCCTCTCCCGGATCGAACCCTTCTACGTGATGGAGTGCGCCAAAGCGGCGACGCGCATTGCGGGCAGTGCGGCCTGCGATCCGTCACAGGGCGGCGAGCGGATGATCTTCCTCAACATCGGCGAGCCCGATTTCACCGCGCCGCCCGCGGTGCTCGACGCGGCACAGCACTGCCTGGCCGCAGGCCGCACGCAGTACACGCAGGCCACGGGCCTGCCCGCGCTGCGGGAGGCGCTCTCGCGCTGGTACGCCGAGCGCTTCGGGCTGGACATCGATGCCGAGCGCATCGTCGTGACCGCCGGCGCCTCGGCCGCGCTGCAGCTCGCCTGCCTGGCGTTGTTCGAGGCCGGCGACGAAGTGCTGATGCCCGACCCGGGCTATCCGTGCAACCGCCATTTCGTGGCCGCGGCCGATGCCCTGCCGGTGCTGCTGCCCTGCGGCGCGGCGCAGCGCTTCCAGCCGAATGCCGCCGCGGTGCAGAAAGCCTGGGGCCCGCGCACGCGTGGCGTGCTGCTGGCCTCGCCCTCCAACCCGACCGGCACTTCGATCACCGCGGCCGAGATGGGCCGCATCGTGCAAACGGTGCGCGAGCGTGGCGGTGTGACGTTGGTCGACGAAATCTACCTCGGCCTGAGCTACGAGGAAGCCTTCGGCCACAGCGCGCTGAGCCATGGCGAGGACGTGATCTCGATCAACAGCTTTTCCAAGTACTTCAGCATGACCGGCTGGCGGCTCGGCTGGCTGGTGCTGCCGCCGGCCTTGGTGGCCCCGGTCGAGCGGCTGGCGCAGAACCTCTTCATCTGTGCGTCGAGCGTGGCTCAGCATGCCGCGCTGGCCTGTTTCGAGCCCGAGTCGATCGCCGAGTACGAGCGACGCCGCGGCGAGTTCAAGGCGAGGAGAGATTTTCTCGTGCCGGCACTGGGCTCGCTCGGTCTGAACGTGCCAGTCATGCCTGACGGCGCCTTCTACGCCTGGGCCGATTGCTCCGGCCATGCCGCCAGCAGCTGGGACTTCGCCTTCGATCTGATGGAGCGGGCCCACGTCGCGCTGACGCCGGGGCGCGACTTCAGCCGCGAGGCCAGCGAGCGCTTCGTGCGGCTGTCTTACGCGAGCAGCCTGCCGCAGCTTCAGGCGGCGGTCGAACGGCTGCGGCGCGTGCTGGCCTGACGACGTGGCGACAAGCACCGGTCCGCATGAAGGCATCAGCGCGAACATCGTCACGGGCGCCGTCAAAACTGCCGTGACACGCGCCGCGCCGAGCCATGTGGCAAGCGCCGTGACAGGCGGTTACGACCGCGCCGTTGCCGGCGTGACGCACTGCGCCCGGGCGGCGTTGGGCATCGTCTAAGCTCGCCCGCGTGGAAAACGTCCCTTCCTCCCCCAGCAAGGCGGCCGCCACGGAGCCGCCGGACGGCGACCACGCCGACACGGTGCTGCTCGCCGACCTGCCGGCCCAGGGCGGCTCGTCAACGATGCCGACCATCGGCCAGATCGGCCGCTATGCGCTCAAGTACCGCATCGGTGCCGGCGGCCTGGGAACGGTGTATGCGGCCGACGATCCGCTGCTGTCGCGACGCGTCGCCATCAAGACGCTCAACCTCATGCCGGCCGGCAGCAGCACGCCGCTGGAAACCGCCGGGCGCGAACCCTTCAACGAAATGTTCCTGCACGAGGCGCGCGCCTCGGCACAGCTCAGCCATCCGCACATCGTCACGGTGTTCGATGCCGGTATCAGCCCGCAAGGGGCCTACATCACGATGGAGCTGCTCAAGGGAAAGGATCTGCGCGAGCTCCTCGCCGAGGGCTGGCGGCCCAGCGCCGGCCAGGCCGCGCTGATCATCCGCCGCGCCGCCGATGCGCTGGCCTATGCGCACAGCAAGGGCGTGGTGCACCGTGACGTGAAGCCGGCCAACATCTTCATGGTCGGCCGCACGCAACCGAAGGTGCTCGACTTCGGCATTGCCAGCATCGCGCATGCAGCCGACATCGGCGCGGCCGGCGGCTCGCCGCATTACATGGCGCCCGAGCAGGTGAGGAGCGAGGCGACCGACCGCCGCACGGACGTGTTCTCGCTCGGCGTGGTGCTCTACGAGCTGTTGTGCGGCCGACGCGCCTTCGACGGCGACTCGCTCGAGGCCATCACCCGCGCGGTGCGCGAGCACCAGCCGCCTTCTGCGCGCACCGTCGCACCGGTTGTGCCGCAGGCGCTTGCGGACATCGCCGCACGCGCGATGTCCAAGCGGCCCGAAGACCGTCAGCGTTCGGCGCGCGTACTCGCCCGCGAGCTGCACGAGTGGCTGCAGCTCATGCCCGAAGCGGTGCAATCCGGCGAAGACGACAACCTGCCCGCCGCACCGCGCCTGCGGCGAGCCGCCGTGCTTGCGGCAACGCTGTTCGGCGCCGTGCTGACCAGCGTCGGCGTCTGGTATGCGGTCGCTGCACTGCCAGACCGGCCGGCAGTGGCGTCGCAGGCCGGCGGACTGGCCGCCCCTGACGGCGCAGCGGCGGTGCGCCCGTCGGCCCCGGCAACGGTGCTGGCGCCTGTGGGCAGCAC
>NZ_JACDCU010000035.1 GCF_013817365.1 Methylibium sp.
CGGCTGAAGTCGACGTGCCGTACATGCCGGGTCTGTTCGAAACCTGAACCGCTCGGTTCAGGCTCTCGATTCGATTCAGCGGCGCCGCGCTACGCGCGTTCGTGCGTCCCGGCACGGGCTCACAAGCCGCGCACGTCGAAGGTGTTGCAGTCGGCCACGCTGCCGGTCTCGAAGCCACGCTGGAACCAATGCATGCGCTGCTTGCTGCTGCCATGGGTGAAGCTCTCCAGCACCACCTGCCCCTTCGAGCGCCGCTGCAGCGTGTCGTCCCCGATCTGCGCGGCGGCGTTCATCGCCTCCTCCAGGTCGCCCTGTTCCAGCCAGCCCTTGGCCTGCTGCGAATGGTGGGCCCAGATGCCGGCGAAGCAGTCGGCCTGCAGTTCCGTTCTCACGCTCAGCGCATTGGCCTGGACCTCGCTGCCGCTGCGCCGCGCGCCCTCGACCTTGGCGCTGATGCCGAGCAACTGCTGAACGTGGTGGCCGACCTCGTGCGCAATCACATAGGCCTGCGCGAAATCGCCCGGCGCGCCCAGGCGCTGTGCGAGCGTCTCGAAAAACTCGAGATCGATGTAGATTTTCTGGTCGCCAGGGCAGTAGAACGGGCCCATGGCACTCTGCCCGCTGCCGCAGGCGGTGGGCACCATGCCGCGAAACAGGGTGAGCTTGGGTGGCTGGTAAGCGGCATTGCCGGTTCGAAAGATCTTCGTCCAGACGTCTTCGGTGCTCCCCAGCACCACCGCCACGAACTGCGCCTGCGTGTCACCCGCGGGCGGCGCCGGCGGGGGGCCGGACACCTGCTCGCTGCCCGGCGCGCCGCCTTCGAGCAAGCCGAGCACCGTGAGCGGGTTGATGCCGAAGATCCAGCCCGCCACCAGCGCGACGACGATCGTGCCGACGCCGATGCCGCGTCCGCCGATCCCCGGCAGCCCGCCGCGCCCGCCCATCCCGCGGCGGTCTTCCACATTGCTGCTTTCGCGTTCGCCGCGCCACTTCATGAGGACCCCCTCCAGCGTGCCTGCCGATGCATCAGGTCTTGGGCAAGGTGACGCCGCGCTGGCCCTGGTACTTGCCGCCTCGGTCCTTATAACTGGTCTCGCAGACTTCGTCGCTTTCGAAGAACAGCACCTGGGCACAGCCCTCGCCCGCGTAGATCTTGGCCGGCAAGGGCGTGGTGTTGCTGAACTCGAGGGTCACGAAACCTTCCCACTCGGGTTCGAAGGGCGTGACGTTGACGATGATCCCGCAGCGCGCATAGGTGCTCTTGCCCAGGCAGATGGTCAGCACGTTGCGCGGAATGCGGAAGTACTCGAGCGTCCTCGCCAGCGCAAAGCTGTTGGGCGGGATAATGCACACGTCGGCGTTGATGTCGACAAAGCTTCTCTCGTCGAAGTTCTTCGGGTCCACCACCGTGCTGTAAATGTTGGTGAAGACCTTGAATTCCGGCGCGCAGCGGATGTCGTAGCCGTAGCTGCTGGTGCCGTAGCTCACGATCCTGTGGCCATCGGGGGCATGGCGCACCTGGCCTGGCTCGAAGGGCTCGATCATGCCGGTCTGCTCGACCATGCGGCGGATCCACTTGTCGCTCTTGATGCTCATCTCGGTCCCCGGGGCTCGCGCGATTGTAGGCAGCCACGGTGGCGTCTTGCGGGTGCTTTGGGCGCGCTTCGCATGCGCGGGCGAGCGGCCGGCGATCGATCAGGAGGCCTGCGTTGCCGGCGCGGGCCGAGCGATCTCCGGTTGCGAGTCGAAGCGCTCGAAACCGCTGTAGCAGATGAAGTGTCGATTGGTCGCGCGGCCGAACAGCGCCAGGCCGAGCTTGGTGGCCAGTTCGTGTCCCATCTGCGTGATGCCCGAGCGCGACACCACGATGGCCACGCCCATCTGCGCCGACTTGATCACCATCTCGCTCGTCAGGCGCCCGGTGGTATAGAAGATCTTGTCGCGGCCATCGATGCCCTGCAGCCACATCCAGCCGGCGATGGTGTCGATGGCGTTGTGACGGCCGACGTCCTCCACGAAGGTCAGCAGTTCGTCGCCGCGAAACAGCGCGCACCCGTGCACCGAGCCGGCCGACTTGTAGGTGCTCTCCTGGCGGCGCATCGCGTCCAGCAAACCGTAGAGCGTAGCCTGGTCGAGGCGGCCGGCCGGATCGGTCGGGCCGGCCAGATCGACACGGTCGAGTTCGTCCATCAGGTTGCCGAACACCGTGCCCTGCCCGCAGCCGGTGGTCACGACGCGCTTGGCGGTCTTCTTCTCGAAATCCGCCACGCCACGGCGGGTCTTCACCGCGGCGGCGGCGACATCCCAGTCGACCGTCACCGACTCGATGTCGTCGATGGCGTCGATCAGGCGCTGGTTGCGCAGGTAACCGATCACCAGCAACTCGGGCGCCGCACCCAAGGTCATCAGCGTGACCAGTTCGCGCCGGTCGACGAACACGGTCAGCGCCCGCTCGGCCGGGATCGAGATGCGTCGGCGCTGGCCGTGCTCGTCGAGCACCTCGACCTCCTGCGTCAGAGGGCTTCGAGCGTCGGTCAGGAAGATTTCAGGGGCCATCCGCGCACTCTACACAAGCGATGCCGCACCGCACTCGGGCGGCCGTAAAGCCGCAGCGAGAGTGATTCGCGCGGACGGTCACGCTCGTCGAGCGCACAAAAAGAACAAGCCGCCCGCAGGCGGCTTATGTGGCGCGAAGCCCGCGCTTCAGGACTTTTTGTCCGGTGCCGATGCCGGAGTGGCCGCGGCCGCCGGTGCCGCCGTCGGGGGGACGTAAGGCCCGGGATCGGTACAGGCTGCTCCCGCCGCGCCCGGCTTCACGTCCCGGCCGGCCTTGCTGGCATCGGCCTGGTAGCGCTCAGCAGTCTTTTCCTGCGATTTGCAAAGCTGATAGGCGCCAGCCTTGGCAGTCCAGGCCGCCTTGTCCTTGGCCTCGGCCGCCTTCGCCGCAGCCTCCGGGCTCGGAGCCGGCAGTTTGGCCATGGCGGCCCCGGCAAAGGCTGCGGCAATGAACAGGGCGCTGAGTCGAGGTGCACGCATCTGCGTTCTCCGTTGAGTCTTTAAAGTCACACCGCGGCCTGCGGTTTGCCTTCTGCCGGCGCACTCGCCGAGCGCTGGGCAGGGATCTTGCCGGCCTTGATATCGTTGTACCAATACTCGTGGTGCTCGCGCGCCCAGGTCTCGTCGACATAGCCGGTACGCATGGCCTTGTAGGCGCCCTTCATTCCGATCGTGCCGATGTAGATGTGGCCGAGAAACACGCACATCATCGCCACGGCGGCCACGCCATGGACCATGTTGGCGATCTGCATGTCGCCGCGCGTATACGCCATGCCGGGAATCAACTTGTCGAGCACCAGACCCGAGCCGATCACGATAAGTCCCAGGAACAACACGCCTCCCCAGAAAACCAGCTTTTCGCCGGCGTTGAAGCGCCCTGACGGCACCTCCTTTCCGGAAAGCATGCCGCCGCCCTTCTTGAGCCACGTGATGTCTTCCCTGCGAATCCAGTTGCTGCGCAGAAAGGTCAAGAACACGACGGTCAGCGAGACGGCAAACACCGGCCCGGCAAAGTTGTGCAGGTTCTTGAGTGCATAACTGAGCCAACCGAACAGCGTGCCACCCATGATGGGCAGTAAAAAGAACTTGCCGAAGGCCATCACGATGCCGGAGATCGCCAGGCTCACGAAAGCGATCGCGTTGGTCCAGTGGGCCGCGCGCTCGAAGTAGGTGAAACGCTCGATCACCCGGCCGCTTTCGGCGCCATGCAGACCGATCGCGCCCTTGGCTACGTAGAACAACCCGATAGCGACGACGACGATCAACAGCAGTGCACCACCATATGGAATGATCCAGGCGTTGCGCACCTGCCGCCAAGCCTCGCCGGCCGTGGTGAAACGCGAACCCGGATACTGCACGAACTCCTGGATCAGCACGCCTTTTTCGGCGCCCGGCAGGCTGCTGTAGCCGGGGTTCTCGCCCGACTCACGCACTCCGCGCCAGAACGGTGCGTTGTTGCCGGGCTGGCTCTGGGCGCGTTCGGCGTTCGTCTCATCGATCCGGGCGTCGTCGATCGCCAACGGTGTTGCAGGCGTTGCGCTCGGGGCGCCAGCGTCGTACTGGGCCGCAGCGGTATTGGCCAGCATCGCCAAAAAACAAGCGGCCAGCAACCTGGGGAGGGTTCTCATCGTGGCGGTCCTTAGGCGTTATCGCGCAATTCAACGGATACGCACGTACTCGTTCTGTCGCTGGCTGCGCTCCTTGAGCTGACGCTCCCAACTCGCGCGATCGCCCGCTTTCCATCCATCGGCCGTGAACTTGGCTTGAGCGCCGTCCCAGGCCTGGGTGTCGACCTTGCGTTCCGTCTGAGTACCCTGTTGCGGCTCTTCGCCACAGCCGGCCAAGCCGAGCGCCGCGACCGCGAACACCGCCGCACCCAGGCTCCGTCCGATCGTGAGGCCCTTCATGACTTGACGCCTTCCGCCTTGGACTGCGCACCGGGCTTGCCGTTCGCGCCGGCCGGCGGCTGGCCGTAGGCGGTGCCCCAGCCCCAGACCTCGGAGCCCTTGCCACGTTGCATCACGCGGGTGCGGAAGATGTCGGCCACCACGTCGCCGTCGCCGCCGAGCAGCGCCTTGGTCGAGCACATCTCGGCGCAGGCCGGAAGCTTCCCTTCGGCCAGGCGGTTGGTGCCGTACTTCTCGAACTCGGCTTCGGAGCCGTTGGCCTCCGGGCCGCCGGCGCAGAAGGTGCACTTGTCCATCTTGCCGCGCAGGCCGAAGGTGCCGTTGGTCGGGAACTGCGGCGCGCCGAAGGGGCAGGCGTAGGAGCAGTAGCCGCAACCGATGCAGGTGTCCTTGTCGTGCAGCACCACGCCGTCGTCGGTGCGGTAGAAGCAGTCGACCGGGCACACCGCCATGCAGGGCGCGTCGGAGCAATGCATGCAGGCCACCGAGATGCTGCGCTCGCCCGGGACGCCGTCGTTGAGCGTGACCACGCGCCGGCGGTTCACGCCCCAGGGCACTTCGTGCTCGGCCTTGCAGGCGGTGACGCAGCCGTTGCATTCGATGCAGCGCTCGGCGTCGCAGATGAATTTCATTCTTGCCATGTCGATCTCCGGATGTCTGGTTTTTTCGTGATCAGGCGGCGTACTTCTCGATCTGGCACAGCGAGGTCTTGGTCTCCTGCATCATCGTCACGCTGTCGTAGCCATACGTGGTCGCCGTGTTGACCGCCTCGCCACGCACCACCGGCATCGCGCCCGCCGGGTAGTACGGCGCCAGATCCACGCCCTGCCAGTGGCCGGAGAAGTGGAAGGGCAGGAATACCGTCTCGTGATTGACCCGCTCGGTCACGAGTGCCTTGACCTTCAGGCGCGCGCCGGTCGGCGACTTGACCCACACGTCGTCGCCGTTGCGGATGCCGCGGTCGTTGGCCGCGCGCGGATTGATCTCGACGAACATCTCCTGCTGCAACTCGGCCAGGTAGGGGTTCGAGCGCGTCTCCTCGCCGCCGCCTTCGTACTCGACCAGCCGTCCGCTGGTCATGATGAGCGGGAAGGCCTTGCCGATGTCCTTGTTCTTGTCCTGAATCGTCTTGAACAGGGTCGGCAGGCGCCAGAAGGCCTTCTTGTCGTCGTGCGTCGGGTACTTGGCGACGAGATCCGGGCGCGTCGAATAGAGCGGCTCGCGGTGCTGCGGCACAGGGTCGGGGAAATTCCAGACGAGCGCACGCGCTTTGGCATTGCCCCAGGGGTGGCAGTTGTGCGCCATCACCACGCGCTGGATGCCGCCCGACAGGTCGGTCTTCCAGTTCTTGCCTTCGGCTCCTTTCTTCTCGGCATCGGTCAGGTCGTCCCACCAGCCGAGTTTCTTCATCAGGACATGGTCGAACTCGGGATAGCCGGTGGTGATCTCGGCGTCCTTGCTGTGCGAGCCGTCCTCGGCCAAGAGGTTGACGCCGTCGCGCTCGACGCCGAAGTTGGCGCGGAAGTTGCCGCCGCCATCCATCATTGTCCGGGTGGTCATGTACAGGTTCGGCGAGCCCGGGTGCTTGATCTCGGGCGTGCCGTAGCACGGCCACGGCAGCCCGAAGTAGTCGCCGTCGAGCTTGTAGCCGGTCTCCTTGTCGATGCCGCCCTTGGCGCGCAAGGTCTTCACGTCGAACACATGCATGTTGCGCATGTGGGCCTTCAGGCGCTCCGGGCTCTGGCCGGTGTAGCCGATGGTCCAGTTGCTGCGGTTGATCTCGCGCAGCATCGACTCGGGCTCCGGCTCCATCATGCCGCCCTTGCCGGCGATCAGCTTCATGCTCTTGACCAGTTCCTTGCCGAAATTGAGCTTCTCGGCGAGCTGGTACATGATCATGTGGTCGGTGCGGCTCTCCCAAAGCGGCTCGATGACCTTCTCGCGCCATTGCAGCGAACGATTGGAGGCGGTGACCGATCCGCTGGTCTCGAACTGCGAGCACGCGGGCAGCAGATAGACCGCGCGGTTGGGGTTGAGCTCCTCGGGCTTGCCCGGCATCGCCGCCATGGCCGCCGTTGCCGAAGGGTAGGGATCGACCACGACCAGCAGGTCGAGCTTGTCCATCGCCTTCTTCATCTCGAGCCCGCGCGACTGCGAGTTCGGCGCATGGCCCCAGAAGAACAGGCCGCGCAGGTTGCTGTCCTGGTCGATCAGCTCGTTGTCTTCGAGCACGCCGTCGATCCAGCGCGAGACGGTCATGCCAGGCTTGGTCATCATGCCCGGCGCGTACTGCGCCTTGATCCACTCGTAGTCGAGGCCCCAGACCGTGGCGTAGTGCTTCCACGAACCTTCGGCCAAGCCGTAGTAGCCGGGCAGCGAGTCGGGATTGGGGCCGACGTCGGTGGCGCCCTGCACGTTGTCGTGGCCGCGGAAGATGTTAGCGCCGCCGCCCGACACACCGATGTTGCCGAGGGCCAGCTGCAGGATGCAGGAGGCCCGCACCATGGCGTTGCCGATCGAGTGCTGGGTCTGGCCCATGCACCACACGATGGTGCTGGGACGGTTCTTCGCCAGGGTTTCGGCGACCTTGTAGATCGTCGCCTCATCGACGCCGCAGGCCTCCTCGACCTTGTCCGGCGTCCACTTGGCCATCACGTCTTCACGGACCTTGTCCATGCCGTAGACGCGATCGTTGATGTACTGCTTGTCTTCCCAGCCGTTCTTGAAGATCTGGTGCAGCACGCCGAACAGGAAGGGAATGTCCGAGCCCGAGCGGATGCGCACGAAGTCGTCGGCCTTGGCGGCGGTGCGCGTGAAGCGCGGATCGACCACGATCATCTTGCAGCCGTTCTCCTTGGCATGCAGCATGTGCAGCAGCGACACCGGATGCGCCTCGGCAGCGTTGCTGCCGATGTACATCGCAGCCTTGCTGTTCTGCATGTCGTTGTAGGAGTTGGTCATCGCCCCGTAACCCCAGGTGTTGGCGACGCCCGCGACCGTGGTGGAGTGGCAGATGCGGGCCTGGTGGTCGCAGTTGTTGCTGCCCCACAGGCTCACCCACTTGCGCATCAGGTACGACTGCTCGTTGTTGTGCTTGCTCGAGCCGACGATGAACACCGAGTCCGGGCCGCTCGCCTTCTTGAGCTCCAGCATCTTGGCGCTGATCTCGTTGAGCGCCTGGTCCCAGGTGATGCGTTCGTACTTGCCGCCCACCAGCTTCATCGGGTACTTGAGGCGATATTCGCCGCGGCCGTGCTCGCGCAATGCCGCGCCCTTGGCGCAGTGGGCGCCCAGATTGATAGGCGAGTCGAACACCGGCTCCTGGCGGACCCACACGCCGTTCTCGACCACCGCATCGACCGCGCAGCCCACCGAACAGTGGCCGCACACCGTGCGCCGCACCGAAACCTGGCCGGCGCCGGCATCGGCCGCCTTGACCTCGTCAGCGGCCTGCGCCTTACGCATCAGCGTGAGCTGACCCGCGGCCAGACCGGCGCCCACGCCCAGGCCCGAGCGGCGCAGGAAGGCACGCCGGTCCATGGTGGGAATGGCGCGCGAAACGCCGCGCGACAGGCTGGAAACCAGCGAGGAAACAGGCGAGCCGAAGCCCGCTTCAGGCGACTTGCGCGTGAGCAACATAGGGCCTCCGGCTCAGACTTTGGTGGTTTGGTAGTAGCGCTGCACGTGCGCAGTGAGGCGGTAGCCCGACTGAGTGTCGGCCAGCGCCGCTCCGGCGGCCGAAACTTCCGTCGCCGCGGGCGCGACGGCGCTCAACTTGCCTGCGACAACGGCTGTAGCACCGGCGACGCCGGCACCGATCAGCAGGCCACGGCGCCCAACGGGCGCAGCGGAAGATTTGACGGTTTTGGTCATGGACATCTCCACAAGCTGGGGATTGAACTCTGCAATGCCTTGCATATGTATACATTCAAGCGCGCCGCTTACCTCGCGTCAATGGGGTTCGACCGTAGTTCGCTGCAATGGGCTGCGCGCTACACCCGCGCCGGGTCGTCCACCGGGCAGGCAGCCGGCTCAGACGACCTGCCGCCCCCTCGCTTCTCAAGACTCGCGGCCTTGACAAACCGCGCACTGGCGTCTGCTCACTCCAACAGGTCGAACGCCTGGCGCTCGACCGCGAAAAAATCACGCGCGAACAGCGCCGCATCGCGGTAGAAGTCCGCCCGCCCATGGCCGGCGATCTGTTCGCACAGGCGCTCAGTCCAGCCGGCGAGATGGTCCGAATGAAAGCGCTTTTGCGCCGCGAGCGAACCGAGCACAGGGTCGTCGCCGGCGATCAGAAAGCGCATGACTTCGCACAGGCTGGCGATGTGATCCTCGGTTTCCCCGGCCGAGTCGATTCGCTCGAGCCCCAGCGCGCGCAGGTCGTGGCGAAGCTGTACTAGCGGCTTGTCGTTGATCGCGCCGGCCAGGTGGAAGGAGCCGTACAGAAAGACCTCGGGCTTGCCGATGCCCTGAAACAAGGCGTCGTACTCGGTCGCGACCGTCTCCAGCGGCAAGCGCCGGGCGCTCGCCACCAGCGTGCCCCAGCTCGACTCGAGAAAGGCGCCGGGCGTGGGTGCCTCGGTCGGTGCCACGCGCAACTGCTCGTAAAAATCCGCGGCGGGTGCCGCGATAAACAGTTGCGCGAGCAGGCCGTAAACCTCGGCGCGTGCCAGCTCCTCGCGGTCGTCGGGGGTGCTGAACTGCAAAGGCTGCGGCTTCATGAACGAGGGGCTCCGGCGGATCGCTCGAGCGACGGCTCAAAAATCGGTGATGCGAACTTCATCGGGGTTCGTGTGCAGGTCGATGACGCGGCAATCGCCGCACATCTTCAGGCGCTCGAGCGCCGCGCCCTGAAACATCGAGTGGCCGGCCAGCTTGCCGAGCATCGCCTCGATCGCCCCCTGCGTGCCGAAGGGCTTGCCGCACTTGACGCACGACCAGGGCTGCATCTCGTGCAGCACGCGCGGCTGCTTGCGCGCCTTGCCGCCATCGGCCAGCCACAGGCGAGGGTCCAGGGCCAGTGCGTTCTCAGGGCAGGTGCCCACGCACAGGCCGCACTGCACGCAGTTCTTTTCGGTGAACTTGAGCTGCGGACGATCGGGGTTGTCGCCGAGCGCGCTCTCCGGACAGGCGCCCACGCAGCTCAGGCACATCGTGCATTTGGCGGTGTCGATGCGCAGGCTGCCGAACGGCGAGGCGGCGGGCAAGGCGATGGCCTCGGCCTTTTGCGGCGCCTGGGCCAGGAGATGGTCGATGGCCAGCTCGAGGGTGGCGCGCTTGTCCGCCTGCACTGCGAAGGCGGCTGGTTGGGAAACGGTCTGCCCTGCTCCGGTCGGCGCCTCGTTGAGCGCAGCGTCGAGTGCAGCCACGTCGCTGGCGGTGACGAGCTGCAGGTGCCGGCCGCTGTAGCCCAGGCCGGCGAGGATGGCCTGACCGACGCCGAGCTGGGCGGCGACCGCCTCGCGGTAGGCCGGCGCTTCCTCGTCGGTCATCAGCACCCAGACGGCCGAAGCGCCGTAGGCGACCGCGGCGAGCCAGAGGTCGAGGCCGACCGAGGCGGTGTGGAATAGATCGACCGGCATCACATGCGCCGGCACGCCACGCACCGTGGCTGCCGGACTCTGTGCTCGCGACGCCGCGCCGCCGGGAAGGCCCAGACGCGCCAGCACCGACGCCGCCGTGCCGGTACGCGCCGGCACCGCAACCTGCGCGCCCGAAGCCCCTGGTCGACGCTCTCCAACGCGCGCCGCGCGGCCGAGTGCGCCGATCAGCTCCGCCCCGGCGCCCTGGCTGTGCAGCAGCAGCACAGGGCCGCCTGCGAGCGTCAAGCCGCCAGCCTTGCGGTAGGTACCGAGCAAAGTGCGCAGGCGCTGGCCCAGGTGCGCAGGGCCGGGTGTGGCGTAGGTCAGCGCGCCGCTCGGACACACGGTGGTGCAGGCACCGCAGCCTACGCACAGGTTCGGGTTGACGGCGATGCCGCCCTTCTCCGGGCCGTTCTCGGTGCGACGGCTGCTGATCGCCTGGGCCGAGCAGACGTCGATGCAGGCCGTGCAGCCTTCGCGCTCGTTGCGGCTGTGGGCGCAGAGCTTTTGCTTGTAGTTGAAGAACTTGGGTTTCTCGAATTCGCCGACCAGCTCGCGCAACTGGAGCACCGCGTCGATCAGCGACGCCTCGCCCCGGGCCGGATCGACACGGAAATAGCCCTGTGGCGGCTGGTGCAGCGTGATCAGCGCGTCGGTGCCGAGATCGAGCACCAGGTCGTAGCGCTCGGTGGTCTGGCTGGGAGCGCGGCTGAAATCGATGGCGCCGGCCGCGTCGCACACGCGCACGCAGTCGCGGTGGCTCTTGCACATCGCCAGGTCGATCTGGTAGCTGAAGTCGATCGCGGCTTCCGGGCAGGCGTCGATGCAGGCATTGCAGCGCGTGCACAGGTCCAGGTCGATCGGATTGCCCGATTCCCAGCTCACCTCGAAGGCGCCGAGCCAGCCTTCGATCTTCGTGACCCGACCGGCCGCCACCGGCAGCGTGCGCACCTGCGGCAGCGTGCCGCCAGAGACATCGAGCAGGAGCGAGACATCGAGCTTGTCCTGCAGCATTTGCGCCGCACGCTGGGCGGCGTCGGCCGAACCGACGACGAGCAGGCGCCCGCCCGATCGGTAGCTCACGAAAGGCACCGGCTCGGGCTCGGGCAGCTGCGCCGCGGCGATCAGCGCGGCGATCTTGGGCGTGAGCGAGGCAGGCGCGGCCTTGGCGGCGCTGCTCCAGCCGGCTGTCTCGCGGATGTTGACGAAGCGGATCGGCCGCTCCAGCACGCTGGGCGCGCCCTCGGTCTCGCCATTGAGTTCGAGAAAGAGGCGCTGCTCCTGGGTGCAGGCGACGAGCAGATCCTCGCCCGATTTGGCCGCGCGCTGGAAAGCGCCGGCCTCGCGGCGGCACAGCAGCGTGTGAACGGTCTCGAGACCGTCAGCCGCGCTCGCGCCCAGCGCCGATTTCAGCGCCGGGCCGTCGAGCGGCATCGTCTGGTTGCAGTTGCAGATCAGGGTCTTCATGGGTGTCGTGGGGCACGGTCGCGGCAGGGGCTGTCGGGTCCGCTGCCTGGGTAGATGCGGGGGAAAGAGCCGGGTCTTCGGCCAAAGCCTCGGCGGGTTCGGGCGCCGCCGCCAGCGAGTCACCGGCGGGCCCGCAGACGGCTGCTTGCGAACCGGTTGCAGCCAGGCGTTCGGCTTCCAGCGCCTCGGCGGCTTCTTCCTCGGCGAACAGTCCGAGAAACTTCGACTGGTTCATCTTGCGCAGCATCGCCATCGGGATCGGGTCGGGCTTGCCGTAGTCGTCGATGTACACATCGAGCCCGTCCATGATGTTGTAGCGCGGGTCGGTGAACAGCTTCTTGACGGCGGCCCGCTTGACGTTCTCGTCGACGCCGAAGGCGACGAAGCGCGAGATCTCGTCGCCCGGCACGAGCGCGACGACATCCTCGAGCGTCGGCGCAGGCGGCGCAGGCGGCGCCGACGCGGCTTGCGCAGAAGGCTCAAGAGCCGTCGGACCCAACAGCGCCGTGCCGGCGCCTTGTTCATGACCGGCGTCGATCGAAGCGCGTGCCACCACCGGTGCTGATACCGGGTGGGCAACGCGCTCGGACTCGGGCGAGAGCACCGGCGTCGGCTCGAGCGTCGCCGGCACAGGGCCCGGTGCGCCGCCATCCGGCCGGCCGGTCTTCACGTCGGCCTTGCGCCGCGACCATCGTGAGAGAAAGTTGTCGTCGCTCATCGCTGCTGGGGAGCCTTGAAGGACGCGGGGCGGCGTCGCTGCTTGACCTCGGGCCGGTAGTGTTCGTCGGTGTACGCCTGCAGCCAGGCCGCGGTCTCGGCCGGTAACGGCAGGTTGTCGACGCGCTCCTGCGCGTCCAGCCAGCGGCCGGCCTCGTTGTAGGACACGCTCACGATCTCGGGCGTGGCCACGGGCGGGTCGGTCTCACCGATGCGCCACACCACGAACCACACCGGCGAGCCCGAGGTGAGGTTGAGGTAGTAGCCCTCGCACTCGTCGCGGTACAGCGCCACGGTGAACCCGGGGTACAGCCAGCGCGCCGTCTTGCCGTCGTCGCGCAGCAGGCGCGGCTCGCGGCCGAAGGCCGGCTCGTCGGGCAGTACCTCGACGATGCGAAAACGCCAGTCTTCCCAGCGGTTCGGCTTGGCCTCGCGTTCCACCACCACCGCCACCGAGACGGCGGGTCGCACCGCAGCGCGCTCGCCTGATTGCATGGTGTCTCTCGCTCAGGTCGTCTTGGAAATGGAAATCGTCGGGAACTTGGCCGAATAATCTTTGGCCTTCTCGGCGATCTTCACCGCCACCTTGCGCGCGACTGTCTTGTAGAGCGCGGCGATCTCGCCGTCGGGGTCGCTCACCACGCTGGGCCGGCCGGCATCGGCCTGCTCGCGGATGGCCATGCTCAGCGGCAGGCCGCCCAGGTACTCGACCCCGTACTCCGTGCTCATCTTCTTGCCGCCTTCAGAGCCGAAGATATGCTCCTGGTGGCCGCAGTTCGTACAGATGTGAACCGCCATGTTCTCGACCACGCCGAGGATCGGCACGCCGACCTTCTCGAACATCTTCAGGCCCTTGCGGGCATCCAGCAACGCGATATCCTGCGGTGTGGTGACGATGATCGCGCCGGTGAGCGGCACGCGCTGGCTGAGCGTGAGCTGGATGTCGCCGGTGCCAGGCGGCATGTCGACGATGAGGTAGTCGAGATCACGCCAGTTGGTCTGCTTGAGCATCTGCTCGAGCGCCTGCGTGGCCATGGGGCCGCGCCAGATCATCGGGTCGCCGGAATCGACCAGAAAGCCGATCGACATGACCTGCACGCCGTAGTTTTCCATCGGCTCCATGCTCTGGCCATCGGCGCTTTCGGGACGGCCTTCGATGCCCAGCATCATGGGCTGGCTGGGGCCGTAGATGTCGGCGTCGAGCATGCCGACCGAGGCGCCCTCGGCGGCCAGCGCCAGGGCCAGGTTCACAGCGGTCGTGCTCTTGCCGACGCCGCCCTTGCCCGAGGCTACCGCGATGATGTTCTTCACGTTGGGCATCAATTGCACGCCGCGCTGAACGGCATGCGGGATGACCTTGGTGGCGATGTTGACGCTGACGTTTTCCACACCCGCGAGCTGGCGCGTCGCCGCGATCAGCGCCTTGCGCAGCGTCGCGATCTGGCTCTTGGCGGGGTAGCCGAGTTCGACGTCGAAGGCGACGTCGCCGCCCTCGACGCGCAGGTTCTTCACCTGCCGCGTCGACACGAAATCGCGGCCGGTGTTTGGGTCGATGACGCTCTTCAGCGCATCGAGCACGGCGCTATCGGTCAATGCGGGAGACGGGGACATGGGAGCGATGCAGGTGTTGCAAAAGAGCTCACGAGTCTATCCGAGCGCTTCATCGCGAGCCGGCATTGCGTGGCTGTGCCAGCCCCGTGAAGGGGAGGGAAATCCAGTAGCTTCGCAGCCTCGCAACGGCGCTGCAACGAGCCGCCAGCCGCCGTCCTGCAAGGCGATGCGCCACAAGTGCACACCTACAATCGAAGTGGGCACTGCCTCATTCCCGGCCCCAACTTCCGGTCTTATCGCACATGCCGCGCCAGCTCTTCGTCACCACTGCCCTGCCCTACGCCAACGGGCCGTTCCACATCGGCCACATGATGGAGTACATCCAGGCCGATATCTGGGTGAGTTTTCAACGGATGCAGGGCCACGCGGTGCACTTCGTCGGCGCCGACGATGCGCACGGCGCGCCGATCATGATCGCGGCGGAGAAGGCCGGCAAGACGCCGCAGCAGTTCGTGGCCGACATCGCGGCGGGCCGCAAGCCGTATCTCGACGGCTTTCACATCGGCTTCGACCACTGGCACTCGACCGACGCGCCCGAGAACCACCAGCTCGCCCAGGACACCTACCGCGCACTGCGCAGGAACGGGCTGATCTTCACGCGTGACGTCGAGCAGTTCTTCGATCCGGTCAAGGGCATGTTCCTGCCCGACCGCTACATCAAGGGCGAATGCCCGAAGTGCGGCGCGAAGAATCAGTACGGCGACTCCTGCGAAGTCTGCGGCGCGGTCTACGCGCCGACCGAGCTCAAGCACCCGTACTCCACGCTCACCGGCGCTACGCCAGTGAGAAAGAGCAGCGAGCACCATTTCTTCCAGCTCAGCTCCTCGCGCTGCATCGAGTTCCTGCAGGAATGGACGATCGGAGCCGGACAGGACGGCTCGCCGCGGCTGCAGGCCGAGGTGCTCAACAAGATCAAGGAATGGTTCACCTTCGACGAGTTCGGCCACGGCGGCCTGGCCGACTGGGACATTTCGCGCGACGCGCCCTATTTCGGCATCGAGATTCCCGACGCGCCGGGCAAGTACTTCTACGTGTGGCTCGACGCGCCGATCGGCTACTTGGCTTCGCTCAAGAGCTATTTCGATTCGGGCAAGGCCCGCGAGCGCGGCGAGGCGCGCACCTTCGACGAGTTCATGGCCGATCCGGCGACGGAGCAGGTGCATTTCATCGGCAAGGACATCACTTACTTCCACACGCTGTTCTGGCCGGCGATGCTGCACTTCAGCGGCCGCAGGACGCCCGACCATGTGTTCGTGCACGGCTTCATCACAGTCAGCGGCGAGAAGATGAGCAAGAGCCGCGGCACCGGCATCGATCCGCTGCGCTATCTGGAACTCGGGCTCAATCCCGAATGGCTGCGCTACTACCTGGCGGCCAAGCTGAACGGCAAGGTGGAGGATGTCGATTTCAACCCGGACGATTTCGTGGCGCGGGTGAACAGCGACTTGGTCGGCAAGTACGTGAATATCGCCAGCCGGGCGGCGGGTTTTATTGGAAAACGCTTCGAAGGCCGACTTGCCAAGTATCAGCATGGCGGCGCAGATTCACGTAGTTGGGCGGCTTCATTAGAAGGCGATGTGATCGAGTCGATCCGCAATGACGCGGTGAAGATTAAGGCTTGCTTCGATGAGCGCAAATTTTCGGAAGCAGTTCGACTCATCGCTCAAGCTGCGGACCTGTTGAACGCTAATTTCGACGACAAACGTCCTTGGGCGCTAGCGAAACTCGATGACAACCAGTCGCGTGATCGACTGCACTGGATATGCACGGTCACACTGGAAGGCTTCCGACTTCTTACTGCATTTTTGAAACCTATCCTCCCTGAAACAGCGCGGCGCGTTGAAGAGTTTCTTCGGATCGAGCCACTCGAATGGGGCAGCTTGATGACTGATCTACCGAGCGAGCACTTGATTGGCAGCTACGAGCACCTTTTGCAGCGCGTCGACCCTGGGCTCGTCGATGCGCTATTTGAAGCGCCGGCAGAGACCGCTGCCCCTGCGACAACCGTTGCGAAAAGCGGCAACGGCGCCCCGGCCACGGCCGTGCTGCCCGGCGGCGAAGCGCTCGCACCCACCATCGCCATCGAAGACTTCGCCAAGATCGACCTGCGGCTGGCCCTCATCGTGGATGCCGCGCGAGTCGAGGGCAGCACCAAGCTCCTGAAGCT
>NZ_JACDCU010000036.1 GCF_013817365.1 Methylibium sp.
TGGAAGCCTCGTTCGGGCAGCTCAACACCGAATTCGGCTTCAGCCTGATGAGCGCACCGGCGGTCGATCTGTCTCGCTTCGGGCACGACCTCGAACTGATCGAGCGCAATTACGTGCAGTACCTCGGGCTGACGCAGGCGCTCAAGCTGACGCAGGCGCGTTTTCTGGACCAGTTCCGCCGCATGCTGGTCTCGCGGCTGCGTGTGGTGTTCGAAAGCGCCAGCGGCGAACTCGAGGTCTGGAACAAGACCGCTTCGGCGCAGGTCGACACGCAGCTGCGCGAGCGCCGCCGCGGCTTCAAGCGCCGGCGCGAGGCGCTGGAGCGCATCCAGTCGGCGGCTGGCGAGCTGGAAACGCGGCTGAGCGAACTGGCGGATCAGGATCTGCAGCTGCAGTTGCTGCAGCGGCGCATGACGGAGATGGTGAACGACGCGCGCGTTCACGCCCATGCGAACACCAGCCTGACCGCCGGATCCGCCGACGCGTCCGAGCCGCAGCCCGAGCCCGCCCCCGACACCGGCGAAACGGTCGATCTGCTGCTGGATTTCGAAGCGGCCCAGGCCCGCGCTTGAGCGAACGGTCGTCCTGCGCTGCGCAGGCCGCAGCAAGCGCCGGCCTGGCGCACTGCGTCACCACCTGGCAACGCGAGCACGGCCGCCACGGCCTGCCCTGGCAGCGCGAGCGCGATCCCTACCGCGTCTGGCTCTCGGAAATCATGCTGCAGCAGACGCAGGTGACGACGGTGCTCGCGTACTACGCGCGCTTCCTGGAACGCTTTCCCGACGTGGCCGCGCTGGCCGCCGCAACGCCGGACGACGTGCTCGCCGCCTGGAGCGGCCTGGGCTACTACAGCCGGGCGCGCAATCTGCACCGCTGCGCGCAGGTGGTGATGGCCGAGCATCGCGGGCGATTCCCGGCCAGCGCCGAGCAGCTGGCCACACTGCCGGGCATCGGCCGCTCGACCGCCGCGGCCATCGCCGCGTTCTGCTTCGACGAGCGCGCGGCCATCCTCGACGGCAACGTGAAGCGCGTGCTCACGCGCGTGCTCGGCAACGGCTGCGACCTCGCCGTGGCGACGCACGAACGTGCGCTGTGGCGGCAGGCCTGCGAGCTGCTGCCTCACGATGGCGCGGACATGCCGGCCTACACACAGGGCCTGATGGATCTCGGGGCCACGGTCTGCCTGGTGCGACGGCCCAACTGCCTTGCGTGCCCGCTGCAATCGCTTTGCATTGCGCAACGCGAGGGTCGGCCCGAGGCTTATCCGGTCAAGACACGCAAGCTGGTGCGCGGCGCGCGCGAGAGCTGGTGGCTGTGGCTCGAGCACGCAAACGCCATCTGGCTGCAACAGCGTCCGGCGAAGGGCGTGTGGGCGGGCCTGTGGAGCCTGCCGTTGTTCGAGGACGAGGCGGCACTGCAAAGCGCAGCGCAATTGCTCGGCGTGAACCCTGAATCGCTGCCGTCGATCAAGCACGCGCTGACTCACTTCGATTGGCGTCTGCACCCGCGCCGCGCACTGTTGTACAAGGCCAGCGAAGTCGAGATGCAGCTTGGCCCGGGCCGGTGGGTCGATCGCGGCGCGCTGCACACACTGGGCATGCCCGCACCGCTGAGGAGGCTGCTCGCGCCCTGAATCCCCGCGCGCCGCTGGTCGCCGCAACCGTTTGCCATAGCCAAGGCCTACGCGGGCCGGAACGTGGCCGTGGAGACTTGTCTGCTGATCCGAGCGGGCTATCTCGACAAGGCCTTGAGCGCCAGCCGGATGCCCTCGCTGACCGCCACGCCGGGCGGCAACGGCTTCACAGCCGCCTGCGCTTCGCGCTCGCTGTAGCCGAGCGCCACGAGCGCCTGCAGGATGTCGGCCTGCGCGTCGCTGGCGGGCACCGCACCCGGCACGCCGATGTCGGCGCCGAGCTTGCCTTTGAGTTCGAGCAGCAGGCGCTCGGCCGTCTTCTTGCCGATGCCCGGCACCTTGACCAAGCGACTCGCGTCCTGCGCGGTCACGGCTTGCGCGAGATCGGCGACGCTCAGGCCCGACAGCAGCGAAAGCGCCATGCGCGGGCCGACGCCTGAAATCTTGATGAGTTGCCGAAACGTGTTGCGCTCATCGGCCGTGAGAAAACCGAACAGCACCTGCGCGTCCTCGCGAACCACGAAGTGCGTCAGCAGGGTGACCCGCTCGCCGCTGGCCGGCAGATTGAAGAAGCTGCTCATCGGCACGTCGACCTCGTAGCCGACGCCGTTCACGTCGACGAGCAACTGCGGCGGCGAGGATTTGTCGGCAAGCGTGCCGGTGAGACGACCGATCATGGGCGGCGATTATGGGCGGCTGGCGCGGCACGCTCGGTGCCTGAAGAAGTTGCTAGGCGAGCACTCAGTGCGCCACGTCGCTGGCGCCTGCGCTGGTCGATCACCGCAAGCGAGGCCGCCGCCCGCCTTCCCCGGCCGTGCGGCTAGTTGCGCCGGAACAAGCCGAGCCGCTGCGCTTCCAGTGCTGCCTCGGCGCGCGAACTCACGTTGAGCTTGCGGTAGATCTGCTTGACGTAGTCGGCGATCGTGTGGCGCGAGAGATTGAGCTGCACGCCGATCTCCGGCAGGGTGAAGCCCTTCGCCACGCGCAGCAGCACCTCGTTCTCGCGGTCGGTCAGGGTCACGCCGGGCATGAGCGGCGTGGCTTCGCGAAACTGGTTCTTGGCCTGCGCCGCAAAGTACTGGATCACGCGCCGGGCGATCGAGGGCGAGAGCGGCGGCTCGCCCTGGCTGATGCGGCGCAGCTGCTCGGCCAGCTGCTCGCGCGACTGTTCCTTCAGCAGATAGCCGAACGCGCCGGCCTGCAGCGCCGGAAACAGATGGTCGTCGTCGTCGTGAATGGTCACCACCACCGACTGCGCCTCGGGTTGATGCTCGCGCAGCGCGGCCACCACGTCGACGCCGGAGCCGTCGGGCAGCCCCAGGTCGATCAGTGCAAGGTCGAAGCGCTGCGCGCCGATCTGCGCACGAGCGTCGTGCACGCGGGCGGCCTCGGTGATCTGGGCGCCGGGGAAGACCTGCATCGCGAGGGCCTTCAGCCATACGCGGATTTCGGGCAGGTCTTCGAGGAGGAGGATGCGGGTCATTGAGCTCACCGAAGGATCGTAACAGTCGGATACGAATCGCTCACGCCGACTTTCGCACGGTGTCGCCGTTCACAGCGGCAAGGTCAGGCGGATAACGGTGCCGTAGCCCGGGCCCGACTCCACGAGGCACTGGCCCTGCATCTGCTTGGCGCGGTTCTTCATGCTGGCCATGCCGTGGCCGCGATCGAGTCGGCCGTCGAGTTCTAGCGGAATGCCGCGGCCGTTGTCGCGGATGACAAGCTGGAAATCCTCGTCCACCGTGCAACTGACGATGGCGCGCGATGCGCCGCTGTGCTTGATGAGGTTACTGGTCGCCTCGCGCAGCACGCGCGTGGTTTGCACATAGGAGCGGGCGGCCAGCGTGCGCGGCGTGGCGGGCTCGGCGCCCTGCCACTCGACCTCGATGCCAGCGTCGCCCAGGCGCTGCACCGTCTCGGCGCGCCAGTCGGCCAGCGCGTCGGTCAGGTGCACCGGTTTGCCGGCAATGCCGCGCACCGACAGGCGCATTTCCTCCAGCGCCTCGCGCGCCAGGGTCGAGATGCGCTCGTTGTCGCTGGTGTGCACGATGGTCAGCAGCTTGGCGCCGAGGTCGTCGTGCAGGTCGGCGGCAATGCGCTTTCGCTCCTTCTCGGCCACCTGTTCGACTCTGGCTTCGGCCAGGTGCGAGAAGTTGCGCTCGATCTCGGCGGAAATCTCCGCGACGCGTTGCTCGAGCTCGCGGCGCGCGCCCTCTGCGTCGGCCAGGGTCCGGGCGAAGCTCTGCGCCAGGCGCAGCGCCAGGGCGACGAAGAGCAGCGGAATCGCGAAATGGATGAGCTGCACCCGAGGCACGTCGATGTGGCCCAGCTGCACACCCACCTCCGCAGCGATCGCCAGCGCAGCCAGTGTGAGGATCGGTCCGATGAAGAAGAGATCGCGGCGCCGCGTGCGCCAGGCGCGCACCAGAAAGTAGAAAACCGCAAGGATGAATTCGGCGGCCAGCACCGCATAGCACGCGCTGGCCGTCAGGAAGAGCCGCTCCGGCGCGGCAGCGAGCAGCACCGCCGGCAGCAACAGGCACTGGCTCCAGAGCAGGAAGTCCAGGCGCCGCGAGCGCGCGCCGCTGTAGCGCAGCACGAACAGCACGCCGCACACCGCAAGCGGCACGAACAGAATGCTGGTCGCCACTTCCACGGCGTGGTGGGCCAGTGGAACTTCGCGCCACCACAGCCGCGCGCTGACCAGCGCCCAGCCGAGCGACAAGAGACCGAAATAGACGGCATAGCCCAGGCGCCTCGTCCAGGCCAATGCCAGCATCACCACGCCGATCAGGCTCAGCGTCGCGGCGATGATCTGCGCCACGGTCACGTTCCAGAAGATCTGCGCTTCGTGCTGCCCTTGAAGAACTTCGTATGGCCCGATACGCACCGTCGAGAGCCCGCCGACCCGCTGGCGAGAGGTGACCCGGTTCTGCGGGAAGCCACCGACCTGGATGTCGAGCCGGTTCCCGTCAGCGAGCAGCAGATCCGCAGGCAGCGCGACGAGCTGCGATCGATAGCAGTTGCGCGCGACCGGCTCCGTCATGCGCCCCCCGCTGTGCAGCAGCTCGCCGTTCAGGTACACCTCGAGGTTGGAGCACACCCGCGGGATGTAGGCGGCCAGCAAGCGGCCGGCGCCCTGGCTGCCGATTCGCGCCGGCGGGGTCGCGAAGTCCAGGCGGTACCACGCCACGCGCGCCGCGCCGGACGACGGGTGCGGCGAGGACAGCGAGGACGGCGCGTCCCAGGTATCGGGCAGCTGCACCGGCACATGGCCGCTGGCCGGAGGTACTGAAGTCGGCGTCGGCACGACGATCACGGCGCCGCTGCGCAGCGTGATTACGGGGTCGGGCGACTGCGCCAGCGCCGTACCGATGAACAATGCCGGCCCGCACAGGAGAGTCAGGCGCAACAGCGCGAACACGGTACGGAGCATCGCGGGCGATTGTGCAGGATCACCACCCCGCCGAAGGCGGCCCCGCGAACGCGGCGCGACAATCAGCGCCCGTCTCTTTGCGAGCCTGCCGTGATCCTGCGCCACGCCTTCATCCCGCTCGACAACACCCGGCTCGCCAACCTGTGCGGCACGCTGGACGCCCACCTGCGCGAGATCGAGACGGCGTTCGGCGTCGGCATCACCCGGCGCAACGAGTCCTTCCAGATCGAGGGTGCAAAGGCCGATGCCGAGCGCGCCGCCGTGCTGCTCCAGTCGCTGTACGGCCGGGCCAGCAAGCCGATCGCGCCGCAGGCCTTGCAGCTGGCGCTGGTCGAAGCTTCGAGCGGATCGGCGGCAGCGGGGGAGAAAGGCAGGCGGCGCTCGCACTCGCCGTCTTCTTCTGCCGACCTGAAGGGCGCAACGCCGATCGGCGTTGCGGACGAGCGCAACACCGACGAGGCCATCGTGCTGCGCACCCGCCACGCGGACCTGGCCGGCCGCACGCCCAACCAGACGCGCTACCTGCGCAACATCCTCACGCACGACATCAGCTTCGGCATCGGCCCGGCGGGCACCGGCAAGACCTTCCTCGCGGTGGCCTGCGCCATCGACGCGCTGGAGCGCAGCCAGGTGCAGCGCATCGTCCTCACCCGCCCGGCGGTCGAAGCCGGCGAGCGCCTGGGCTTCCTGCCCGGCGACTTGGCGCAGAAGGTCGATCCCTACCTGCGCCCGCTCTACGACGCGCTCTACGACCTGATGGGCTTCGAGCGCGTCACCAAGGCCTTCGAGAAAGCCACCATCGAGATCGCGCCGCTCGCCTTCATGCGCGGGCGCACACTCAACCACGCCTTCGTGATCCTCGACGAGGCGCAGAACACCACGCCCGAGCAGATGAAGATGTTCCTCACGCGCATCGGCTTCGGCGCCAAGGCCGTGGTGACCGGCGACGTGAGCCAGATCGACCTGCCCAAGGGCACCGAAAGCGGCCTGGTGGAGGCCGAGCACGTGCTGCGGCGCGTGAAGGGCATCGCCATGACGCGCTTCACCTCCGCCGACGTGGTGCGCCATCCGCTGGTGGCGCGCATCGTCGAGGCCTACGAGGCGGCCGACAGCCGCGACGACCGGGCATGAAGGCCGCGCGGCCCTCGCTCGGCCTCTCGCTGCAGTTCGCCGACCCCCGCCACCGCGCGCTGCTGCCGCGCCACAGGGTCGCGCGTTGGCTGCGCGCCGCGCTGGCAGGACCGGCGCAGTTCACCGTTCGCATCGTCGATGCCGAAGAGGGACAGTCGCTCAACCGCGATTACCGCGGCAAGGACTATGCGACCAACGTGTTGACCTTCGCCTACGGCGAGGACGATGCCGAAGGCGGCGCTCCGGCGGACGAGGACGCCGTGCCCGGCATCGCGGCCGACCTGATCCTGTGCGCGCCCGTGGTCGAACGAGAGGCCGCCGAGCAGGGCAAGACGCTGGAGGAGCACTACGCGCACTTACTCGTTCACGGCGCACTGCACGCGCAGGGCGACGATCACGAATTGCCGGACGCGGCCACGGCGATGGAACAGCGCGAGCGCGAAGTGCTTGCGCGGCTGGGCTTCGCCGACCCCTACCGCTGAAGCCGCCGAACCGCCGCTCGGCCGAAGTGACGCCCGGCGTTGCCAGTGCGGGCACCCGGTGGCGCGGCGCGGACCACCTCACAAGCCGCCTCACTGCTTCAGGATGGCCAGCCCCTTGAGGTACTCGCCCTCGGGAAACGTCACCGTGGTCGGATGGTCCGGCGCGGCTTCCAGCCGCTCGATCAGGTAGCCGTCGACGCCGGCATCGAGCCCGGCACCGGCGACGATCTTGTGGAACAGTGACGCATCGACGCCGCCCGAGCAGGAGAAGGTGAACAACAGCCCACCCGGCGCGAGCAGCTTGAAAGCGAGGCGATTGATGTCCTTGTAGGCGCGCGCGGCGCGCTCGGCGTGCGCGGCCGTCGGCGCGAACTTCGGCGGGTCGAGCACGATCGCATCGAAGGCCGTGCCCTCGTCGATGAGGCGCCGCAAGCTGGCGTTCACGTCGGCGTCGAGCGCTTCGTGACACGCCGCATCAAAACCGTTCAGCGCAACATGCTCGCTCGCCCGCGCCAACGCCGGCGCGGAAGAATCGACGCTGAGCACGTGCTCGGCGCCGCCAGCCAGCGCGGCGATGGAAAAGCCGCCCGTGTAGCTGTAGCCGTTGAACACTCGCCGACAGCCGAACTGGCGCACGAGTTGCGAAAACCGGAGCCGGTTGTCGCGCTGGTCGAGGTAGTAGCCGGTCTTGTGGCCCTCGGCCACGTCGACGGCGAGGCGCCAACCGTGTTCGCAAATGGTGACGGCGGTGGCGCCGCCATCGGACGACGGTTTGCGCAGCCAGCCGCTCACCGGCGCCAAGCCTTCGAGTTCTCGCACCGACGCGTCCGAACGTTCGTAAAGCCGTGCGCAGCCGGTGGCGGCGAGCAGCGCGTCGGCGATCGCCGTCTTCCAACGTTCGACGCCGGCGGCGAGAAACTGCGCGCACAGGGTGTCGCCGTAGCAATCGACGATCAATCCCGGCAGCCCGTCGGCCTCGCCATGCACAAGCCTCAGTGCGTCGCTCGCGATGGCGAGCCGCTTGCGCAGGGCGACCGCCCTGTGGATGCGGCTCGCGAAGAAGCTTGCATCGATGCGCTCGGCCGCGTCGAAGCTCCACGCCCGCACCCGGATGAGCGACGCCGGGCTGTATGCGCCCCAGGCCAGGAACTGGCCTTCGCCGCCCTCAACGCGCACCGTCTCCCCGGCATCGGCGCGGCCCGAGGCGATGCTGCCCTCGAACACCCAGGGATGGCGCTTGAGCAGCGAGCGCTCCTTGCCAGGGCGCAGCTTGACGACTTTCATGCGCGAGATTGTCTCGCGCACAACGATCGCTTCAGTCGCGCTTCTTCGCCCGCGGATGCGCCGCGTCGTAGGCCTTGGCGAGGTGCTGGAAGTCGAGCTTGGTATAGACCTGCGTGGTGGTGATGCTGGCGTGGCCGAGCAGCTCCTGCACCGCACGCAGGTCGCCGCTGGACTGCAGCAGGTGCGAGGCATAGCTGTGGCGAAGCATGTGCGGATGCACGTGCGAAGGCAGGCCGGCCTGCAGCGCGCGGTGCTTCAGGCGCGTGCGCACCTGCGAAGCGGTCAGGCGCAAGCCGTGGCGGCTGACGAAGAGCGCGGGCTCGTGCGCCTTGGCGAGGGCTCCGCGATGCGTCAGCCAGTCGGCCAGGGCAGCCAAGGCCGGCGCGCCGACCGGCACGCTGCGCCGCTTGCTGCCCTTGCCGAGCACATGTGCCTCGCCGGCGTCTCGGTCGATCCAGCCGCGCGCGTCGCCGGCGGCGGTGACGTCCAGGCCGGTCAGTTCTGCCACGCGCAGGCCGCAGCCGTAGAGCAGTTCGACCATGCAGCGGTCACGCGCCTCGAGCCGCGGATCGGCTGCCGATCCGTTGCGATGCTCGGCCAGCGCGACGGCGTGGTCCACCGACAGCGCCTTGGGCAACGGCTTGGGCGCACGCGGCGCACGCAGGCCCTCGATGGGGTTGTGCTGCACAACGCCCTCGCGGCCGAGCCAGCGGTACAAGCCCCGCCACGCCGAGAGCACGACCGCAATGCTGCGCGGCGCCAGCCCGCTCGCATGCAACTGCGCCGCCCAGCGCCGCGCGTGGTGCGGCTGCACTGCGCGCAGGGACACGCCGCCTTGTGCCGACATGTCGCGCAGCGCGGCGAGCGCGTCGCCATAGCTCTTGAGCGTGGCCGCGGCGAGCCGGCGCTCGACGCGCAAGTGCTCGAGGTGGCCTTCGACATCGACGCCGTCGGCACTGTTCACGGCGACACGGCCTCGTCGGCGCCACGCCCGCTCATCGCGCCGCCGCTCCAGGACACGACTTTGAACCCGGGCGCTCGCTCACTCCACCGGCAACAGCCGGTGCAGCGCCGCGCTGGCGATCTCGCCGATGCGCGCCAGGAATTCCGTGCCCATGTCGGCGCTGTAGCGCGTGGGATCGGGGGAGCCGAGCACCAGCATGCCGAACGCGGGCTGGCCCGGCTCGGATCGCAAGGGAATAAGGGCCAAGGAGGTGATGGTCGCCGCGTCGTCGAACCACCGCGAAGCCTCGAAGCCCGAATTGATGCCGCAATAAGGCTGCGTGAGGCTGGTCGCGAAGCTCTTCAGATCGTCGCTCACCGACTTGGCGAAGGGCAGCGTGGCGAAAGCGCTGGCTGCGTCCCAGATGCGCACGCCGCCTTGCGGGATCATGAACTGGTGCTGCAGCTCGGCCACCAGCACGCCGGGCAGATCGCCCGCGTTGGTGGTGAGCAGAATCGTGCGCACCCAGCGGTGCAGCTTGTCGGCGATGCTCATGTTCTCCTGGCCGTTGCGGATCATCTCCACGATGCGCAGTTCCAGCCCACGGATCTTCTCGCGCAGCATCTCCATCTGCCGCTCCTGCAGCGAGACCGCGCGGTTGCCGTGCGGGCTGGTCAGCTGCACGCTGGCCAGCACCTCGGCGTGGCGCTCGAAGAAGCCGGGCGTTTGCAGCAGGAAGTTGGCGATGTCGTCTTCGGTGATGCCCTGGGTGCTCATGCGGTGTGGGTCCGGTCGTTGGGGAGGGCGTTCGGGATGTCGATTTCGCCGTCGAAGACGCGCTCGGCGGGGCCGGTCATGAGCACCGGGGCCCAGCAGTTGGCGCCGGCGGCGCTGCTTGCGTCCGCGCTCGGGGTCGCGCCGGCCCACTCGATTTCGAGCCGGCCGCCGCGGGTCTGTACCTCGACGGGCGCACCGGCCCGCAGCCAGCCCAAGCGGACGCCGGCCACCACCGCGGCGCATGCGCCGGTGCCGCAGGCCAGCGTTTCGCCGGCGCCGCGCTCGTAGACGCGCAGTTTCACCTGCGTGGGACCGAGCACCTGCAGGAAGCCGGCATTGACGCGCCTGGCAAAGCGCGCATGCGACTCGATCAGCGGGCCGAGTTCGGCCACAGGCGCGTCATCGACGGAATCGACGCGCTGCACCGCGTGCGGATTGCCCATCGACACGGCGGCGATCTCCACACGGCGGCCGCCCACATCGAGCGGCCACAGCGCCCAGCCGTCGACTTCGCGCGGAACCAAGCCGTCCACATCGAAAGGCAGTCGCGCGGGCTCGAAAAGCGGCGCTCCCATGTCGACGGTGACTTGGCCATCGCCGCGCCAGCGCGGCTCGATCACGCCGCCTGCCGTGCGCACGCGGATGGCGTCTTTGGTCGTCAGCCCCGCCTCGCGCACGTAACGCACGAAGCAGCGCGCGCCGTTGCCGCACTGCTCGACCTCGCCGCCGTCGGCGTTGACGATGCGGTAGCTGAAATCGATGCCCGGCTCGTCGCTGGGCCCGACGAGGAGGATCTGGTCCGCGCCAATGCCGAAGCGGCGGTCCGCGAGAAAGCGCAACTGTGCCGGGCCGAGTTCGAGCGGCCCGCGCGTCGCGTCGAGCACGATGAAATCGTTGCCCGTGCCTTGCATCTTGGTGAAGCGCAGCTTCATGGTGGCGGATTATCGACGCTGCCTGGACGAGGGATGCGTGCCACGCGCGCAATGTTCGCCGCGTTGCCGGCGTGCGCATTTCTCTCGCGCCGATGGCCTCCACTGCGTGGTTTACGCTCACCGCCCGGCACCCGCCGCCATCCTTGCACCGCTCGATGCCTTCCGACTCACCCCGCAGCCCCGCGCCGACCGCTCACGCGCAGTTCTTCGACGAAGCGCGGCGCTGCCTCGAGCGACGAACGCTCATCAAGCTGGTGCTGGCCGGCCCGCGCGGGCCCAAGCCCGACCTGCAGCGCGTGCTGGTGCGCCCGCTCACGCTCAAGGGCCGTGCCTGCCTGTCGCTGACCTACAACCACCGCACCCGCGACGTGACGAAGAACCTGACGGTTGACGAAGCGCTGGCCACGGTGGCGGCGCTCATCGAAGACAGCTTCGACAACATCCACCTGCTGAGCGACGACGGCGGCGAGCTGCAGCTGGCCATCAGCCGAAAGGGCAAGGCCACCTTGCGCCGCAGTCGCAAGCAAGCGAACTCCGGCGTACCGAACCCGGCCGACGCCGAGGCTGTGGACGCGGTAGCGGCCACAGAGGCAACTCCGGGCCAAAGTACGGCCCAAGTCGGCACGCACGACCGCGCCAAGCATCGCCCGGTCGATATCCGCGAACCCTGGCTGACGGCCCTGGGCGTCACCGACGCGCAGCACCGGTTGATCCCCGCGATGGCGCGCAAGTGGAAGCAGATCAACAAGTTCATCGAGGTCCTCGACTCAGCCCTGGCCTCGGTGCCGGAGTCGATGGCTTGCGACGCCGAGCGGCCGCTGCAGGTGCTCGACTTCGGCGCCGGCAAGGGCTACCTGACGTTCGCGGTGCACGACCACCTGCGCCGCACGCTCGGCCGGCCGGTGCAAATGACCGGTGTCGACTTGAAGGAAGACATGGTGCTTCTGGGCAACGAAGCCGCGCAGCGCCTCGGCCTGCAGCAACGCGGCCAGGGCCTGCACTTCGAGCTCGGCGACGTCAGCAGCTATGCGCCGCGGCCGGTGGACATCATGATCGCCCTGCACGCCTGCGACACGGCCACCGACCACGCCCTGCACATGGGCGTGCGCGCGGGCGCCTCCATCATCATGTGCTCGCCTTGCTGCCACAAGCAGTTGCGACCGCAGATGCGCAGCCCGCTGCTCCTGCTGCCGCTGCTTCGCCACGGCATCCACCTCGGCCAGGAAGCGGAGATGCTGACCGACGGCCTGCGCGCGCTGCTGCTCGAGGCGGAGGGCTACGACACCCAGGTATTCGAGTTCACCTCGCTGGAGCACACGAGCAAAAACAAGATGATCCTGGCAGTGAAACGGGCTCAGGCGCGGCCTGCCGAGCCGGTGCGTGAGCAGATTCGGGAGATCAAGGCGTTCTACGGAATCGACGAGCAGCGCCTGCAGACGCTGCTCGAAGCCGATCGCTCGGGGCCGGCATAGCAGTGGGGAACGGCCAATGTGCCGATCGCATCGCCGTGCCGGGAGAAACCGGTTCGGCGATCACGAAGGGCGCCCCCGCGGCCCCGCCGCTCAACGAAAGCCAGCCTCCATCTCGCGGCGAAAACGCACCGCTTCGCTATTCGCATCGAACGCCACGTCGCTCCAGCGCACCGGCTCGCCGCTCGCGATGTCGCGGTTCAGCTTCACCTTGTGCGCGAGGCCCAGCGGCAGATATCCCCCCGCGACCGAAACGGCCGCCGGCATCAGCTTGCCGTACACGGTGAAGCCGCCTTCGCCGTCGAGCAGTTCGCCTTCGCGCAAATCGCGCTTGGCCGTGGCCACCACGTCGCCGCGCCACCCGGTCGCCGCGCCCGTGGCCTCGCGCCGCAAGCCGGCGCTCGCCACGCTGATGCCGAGTTCCAGCCCGATCAGGTGGAAGGGCTTGTACATCGACGAGTAGTTGCCGCTCGCGTCCGTGACGAGGCCGTATTCCTTGAAGCAGCGCCGCACGTAGTCGCTGTCGGCTGCAAAGGTGACATAGACACCCCAGCGCAGGTCGCGAAAGACCGGGCGGCCGTCGCGCTCCAACGATGAAATGACTTCGACCTGCCCGCGGTGCTGCAGCAGGCCGCCGTCGGCGCGCGGCTTGAGCAGGCGGGCGAGATCGTCCACGCCGCAGGCCGGAAAAGCCAGGCCGTCGTCGGCCGGCGTGAGGCCGCAGGCATTGGTGACTGCGGCCATCTCTATGGCACTCTTGGTGCCGTCGAGAAAGCTGTTGAACATCTGCGCGTTCATGCCGCCGGCTTTTGCCTCTTCGGCGGTCAGCCCGTAGTGTTGCCAGACCGTGTCCGGTGTGCTGGCGTGGTAGGCGGGCAGGTACTTCGTGCCCTTGCCGGCAGCCACCACCTCGAAGCCGGCGGTGCGCGCCCAGTCGACCATCTCGCAGATGAGCGCCGGCTGGTCGCCGTAGGCGAGCGAATAGACGATGTCGGCCTCGCGCGCCCTTTGCGCGAGCAGCGGCCCGGCCAGCGCATCCGCCTCGACGTTGACCATCACGATGTGCTTGCCGTGCTTGCAGCACGCCAGCACGAGATCGATGCCGGCGGCCGGCGAGCCGGTGGCGTCGATGACGATCTCGACTGCATCGCTGGCGATCACCGCGGGCGTGTCGTCGGTCAACAGGGTCGTGCCGTTGCGCCGCGCCTCGTCGAGGGACTGGGCGCTCAACTGCTCGGCCGCCCAACCGACGCCCAGCAAGGCAGCGCGAGCCCGCTCGGGGCTGAGGTCCGCCACCGCGACGAGATGAATGCCCGGCGTGCGGCGCGCCTGACTCAGGTACATGGAGCCGAACTTGCCGGCGCCGATGAGCGCCACGCGCAGCGGCTTGCCGTCGGCGGCGCGGGCCTGCAGCATCGAATGCAGGTTCATGCAGCGACTCTCTCGCCCTGCGGCAGCGCATCGAGCGAGGTGACGAGCGCCGAAGCCGGCGTGCCCTTCTCCCAGGGCAGCTCGACCGGGTAGGGCCGCTGCAGGCAGTCGTCGGGCAGGCATTCGACGGGCGTAAAGTCGCGGTGCGCGATGTACTCCACGCGCTTGTGGCGGCGAATGTGGTTGGACACCGCGCACAGGCTCAGGTACACGCTCACGCGGTGCCAGGGGCTCAGGTTGGAACTGCTGGCATGCACCAGGCAGGAGTCGAACAGGATCATCGAGCCCGCCGGTCCCTTCGGCGCGACGATGCCGCCCTGCCGTCCGCCGGCTTTTTCCACCAGCGTGGCGATGGCCTCGTTGTCGATGGTCCACAGCGGATAGCTGGTGGTGCTGAGGTCGTGCCCTGCCGGCAGCGCGCCGAGCCGGTGGCTGCCGGGAACGAACATCAGCGGGCCGTTGAAGTCGTTCACCTCGTCGAGAAAGATCGCCACGTTCATGGCGCGCGGCGTGGGCATCAGGTCGTCGTTGAGCCAGGTGCCGTAGTCCTGGTGCCACTGCCACACGTCGCCGTCGAAGGCCTGCTTGCCGTTGATCTTGAACTGGTGCATGTAGAGCTGCTCGCCGAAGATCTGCTCGACGGGCTCGATCATGCGCGGGTGCCGCGACAGCCGCGCGAAGGGCGCGCTGTACAGGTGAGCGGCGAAGTTGGTGCGCACGGCGCGGCTGCCCTTCTCGCGCACGTTCTCGGGCCGGTCCATGGCATACAGCCGCGGCACCTCGTCCGTGAGCGTCTTCACCTCGTCGGGCTTGAACAGCGATGGAAAGAACAGATAGCCGTCGCGCTCGAATTGCGCGAGCTGGGCGGGCGTGAGTTTCATCTTGTCTCCTCGTCGTTGGATACGGTGGACGGACCGGGCCGGTAGTCACGGGCGAACGGGCCGGCCCATCGTAGCGCCACCGCGTGCCTGCGCCGGTCGCGCAGGGATTTGGTGGTAGCCACGCCATGAGCGGCCCATCGCCCTGCTTGTTTGCCGCTCGAACTGAGGCCCGCTCCCCGCCCGGGCTCTTCAGTACCGCCGCGGTTCGCCGCGAGGCCGCGTCTTGAAGCGCTTGTGCACCCACAGGTACTGCGCCGGATTCTCGAGAACGCGCGCTTCGATCCAGCGGTTCATCCAGGCCGTGTCGGCCTCGGCGTCGTCGCTCGGGAAACTCTCCCACGGCTCGTGGAAGCGCACCCGGTAGCCGCGCCCGCCCGGCAGCATCTCGGCGACCACCGGCTGCACTTTCATGTCCAGCAAGCGGGCCATGCGCGAAGGCGCCAGCAGGGTGGCCGCCGGCACGCCGAAGAAGGGCACGAAGGCGGCGTCCTTGCGGCCGAAGTCCATGTCCGGCAGGTTGAAGAAGCCAGCGCCCGCCTTGATGGCCCGCAGCAGCGGCTTGGCGGTTTCCCGGCGCGAGAAGATCTGCGCATTGCCGAAGCGCAGCCGCGCGCGCCGCAGCGCGGCGTCGAACACCGGGTTGCTTTGCGACTGGTAGATCGAGCAGCCGGGCCGCGCGACGAAGAGCTGCACCGCGGCGCCCGCCACGTCCAGCGCCATGAAATGCGGCACCAGCCACATCACCGGCCCGGGGTGCGTGGCGCCGAAGTTCACCGCGCCTTCGACGTGGATCAGCCGGCGCAGCCTCGCGGGCGACGCATGCCAGAGCACGCCGCGCTCAAGCAGGCTGCGGCCGAGCCACTGGAAGTGCTCGAAGGCGAGCGCGCGGCGCTGCTCGGGCGTGCGGTCGGCGAAGCACAGTTCGAGATTGCGCAACGCAATGCGCCGACGGGCGCCGGCCAGCCACCACAGCAGCACGCCGAGCGCGCGCCCCAGCAGCGCGAGCAGCGGCAGCGGAAGCCAATGCAGCAGCCACAGCAGGGCCAGAGTCGCGCGGCTGGCGAGGCGCATGTCAGCGCGAAGTGCGCGGATCAGGCTGAGAGGCCGCGGGCACGGCGGCGCGCGCGGCGGTATTCGGCCCGGCCTCGCCCGCGGCATGGCCCGGCGGCGCCCCGGCGCGCGGCGACTTGTAGCGGTGGTAGCCCCAGAGGTATTGCTCCGGGCAGGCGAGGATCAAGCCTTCCATCGCACGATTGATCGCCGCGGCGGCGGCCACGGGTTCGCCGGGCAGCGGCTCGCCGAGCGGGCCGACCCGCACGCGAAAGCCGCTACCGCGCGGCAGCCGTTCGGCCCAGAGCACGAGCAAGGCGCAGCCGGTCTGTTGCACCAGCCGCGCAGCCAGGGTCATGGTGTAGGCGGGTTTGCCGAAGAACGGCGCCCACACGCCCTGGCCTTCGGGCGGCACCTGGTCGGGCAGCAGGCCGACCGTCTCGCCGCGCCGCAGCGCGCGGATCATCTGTCGCACGCCGGCCAGCGTGGCCGGCGCGGTACCCAGCCGGGGTCGGCGGCGCGCGCCCTCGGCCAGGC